>JBBIKO010000230.1:3398-3841 GCA_037445415.1 Bacteroidota bacterium | reverse complement strand
ATTTTTTGATAGTTTAAAAATTCTAAACTGTTTTCAAACTTCGTCCAATTATTAAAAATAAAATTTTGAAAGAAACAAATCACGGAACGGTGATCTTTAAAATATCCTTTTTCTGCGAGATTAGAATTATCTTTAAAAGATAATATCTCTTCTAAACTAATTTCCATTCGTGATTTTCCTCGAGAAGGAATTTTATCGCATTGGATATCTCTATCGGTCAATCTAATTTTAATTTTGGATTTACCGAGTTCATCCGCGATGATAATTCCTTCTTCTTTAAAATTTGAAAGCGTTTTCATGAAAATATGAAATTTTTCTGATAATTCTATCAAAAGGCGTAATTTATCCTGTTTAAGACTCTTACATTGAAGCAAAGAATATAAATTTAAATACATTCGTCCATAATTCAAATAACATGGATTATATTCCCAACGGGGTTTTAT
>JBBIKO010000230.1:0-3352 GCA_037445415.1 Bacteroidota bacterium | reverse complement strand
GTAAATTTAACAGTATCGCCATAAGACGCTTTAATTCCCTTTGTCTGACAAAAATTCCAATATTTGTATCTGTCATAAACATCAGTTTTAGGTTTAGACACCCATCCTTTCTTAGATTTAGGAATACGAATTAACACCGAAGAATGTTTATGACAACTTCTGGATAATAACTGAAGTTCTTTATTAATGTTTTCAATATTGTCATTTAAATCAGATTTACGAATTTCCGTGAATTTCTTTGATATTGCCTTACTGAAAGAACGTTGAAACGTTTCAATTTTATTCTTATCTACCCAAAAAGTTTTAGCCATTTCTTCCAAAGAATTAAATTTAACGCTTTCAAGTTTAACATTTTGACTATTTTTATGATTTGGATTTAATGTCATGTTGGTTATTATTTCTTTAATTTTTTAATTTAATTTTAATCCCAAAAGGAACTTGGTCGTCAAAATTTCTGGTAATCCAATAAGTTTGATAAGACGGTTTATTATCCGGAAATTCGCCATCCAAGTCCGTAAAGAAAATTAGAGAATCTATTCTATTTTTTAACTCTTTTTGAATCTGTTCAAAAACCGGTCTAAAATCGGTTCCGCCTCCGCCTTTTGCTTCCAGCGCCTTTAATCTATTTTTGTTTTTATCCGTAACTGGAGTCCAACTCCAAACTTTAGCATCGTTGAAAACTATGTAGAGTTTGAAGCTTTTAAAAGAATTGGCCAATCCATAAATCTCAGTTACGGCTTTTTTAATATCAGCATCTTCCATAGATCCAGAAGTGTCTATGGCGCAAACGGCTTTAAGACTTCGGTTTTTGATTTTTCCAGGAAAATAATTCGGCAGCCATTTTTTATTGATTCTTTTCCAGTTCTTTTTATAAATAGATCTTAAAAAACGCTGCCTTAATATAGAAGACCATGAAAGTTCAGGATTTTCTAAAGAATCTAATTCTCTTTTTAAACCTAACGGTATACTGCCCCGATTTTTACTTGACTGAACCGCAAGATTAAATCTGTTTAACCACTCCCTGTTTTTACGGTCTAATTCTGATTTTGACGATTTCCGAGAATTAGGCAAAAGATCTTTTATCATGTCTGAAATTTCTTTCTTTTGAGTTTGCGACAGATTCTTGCCTTCAACTTCCGGCACTCCGTTTTTTCCAATTTTAACTGAAATATACGGGAATTTCTGATCCAATTCCGAATATAACATTTCCGTAGTCTTGTCATGAATATTTTCAATTTTAATATTCATTTTTTTCAATGAATCTGCGGTAATAAGACCATTAATATGTTGAAAATGCGAAAAATCGGAAAGATCAGTGTTAATTTTCAAATCAGCCGCCATATTCCAGATTATCTGATTTCTGGAATAGGATCTAAAAATATGTTGATAGACCAGATGCATTATTTCGTGCATTAACAACATATTCATTTGTTGATCATTCAGTTTCTCCACCCATTCTTTGTTATAAAATAATTCTCCGTCTTCATTAATGGCGGCCGTATCCAAAGAATGGATGGAGTCTTTCTGATTTTTAATTTCTTTAAAGGTTATGTAACAACTTAACTGGCCCAGCCAGGGCTCAAAACGCATTAAAGAAATTTTTGCTTTTTGAAATTTTTGATCTAAATCCATGATAATTTATTTGATTAATGTTTTTTAACATTTAAAACTAAATAGATCATTGAAAATAGACTCCGAGACTGGTAAGCAAATCTTCAAATTCAGAATATTTGACGAGTTCCTGACTTCGTTTTTCCAAAATCATCATAATCAAAGCAACCGCGAATTCAGCCAGTTTTAAATTCATGAGTTTTAAAAGAATCTTCGTCATTTTCAATCCATTAAGTTTTTTGTCCCGGGCAAACCAAAGAGAAGCAAGATTTGAAATTACGGCGTAAAACAATGAAGTTCTGTCTTTTGACTCCAAAAATTCCGTTAATTTATTGGGATTTTCTATAATAGAATAAATATCTATTAATGAAGAAGTTTTACAAAAAGCCACAAATCTGGAAGCCGTTTCCGGTCCCACGCAAGCCCCCGCCAAATCTTGAATTAAATTTATGTCTTTAAGATCTTTTCGAATCAGTTTCCCAAGAGCTTCCCATTGTCTTGGAAATGGATTGGCTTTTGTTTCCAGCAATCTTTCATCCCAGACTTTCGGAAAAGCGTCTTCAGGAAAGTTTTTCAGATAACCAACAATTCTGGAGTCAATCTCTTTTTCTAAAAAGAAGTTGACAATTTCATCAACAGATGGCTCTACTTCAAGATGAGCGAATCTGCTTAATAGTCCCAATGATGTCGTATTAACGGAACAAAAATCATTTTCAGAATTAGAGGCTGCCACTCTCCAATATGAATTGATTCTGGGCAAATTTGAAATTCTGCCTTCCAGAATATAAGAATAAATTGAGGCACGCACGGATTCATCGGCAAGATTGAGTTCATCAAAGAATATTATACCCTGACCGATTCTCGGAAGTTCTTCAGTCGCCAAAAATTGTGTGATTCCGATTCCATTTTCATCTTTTGAAATTACCGGCATGCCTCTTAAATCTGGCGCGTCATACTGACTCATTGTGATAACTTTACAAGTGAAATAATTTGGTCCATATTTGTCTTCGGAATATTCCAAATTTAATTTTTTAGCTTCTTCTTGAGCGAACTGTCTAATTATGGAAGTTTTTCCGGTGCTTGGTTTGCCCCACAAATAAATTGATTGTTTATTCGCGTAAAAATGCGGAAGAACTTGTTTTAAAGATTTTAAAGTAAATTTTTGCATCGCAGTATATTAAATAACAGATAATCAGCCCAGACTAATCTGGGCTGGTAAATCTATTTTTCAATTTTAATTTAAAATGATTTAATTATTATCTTTACTGATGTAAAACTTTGTTTTTAAATTTCTTTTGAATCTGCTTTAAAAGCTTTTGCGAATTTTATTGATTGATAAACTTCGTCTTCAAAATCATAAAAATAAACGGTGAACGCAAGCCAGCCTATGTTAATTCTAAAACATCTTGAAGTTAAAGTAATAAGCAAATTGTTCCATTTCCCAAAACAAAATGTTAAAGCAAATCCATTTAAAAAATTCTCATTCATATTTTTAATTATTTATTTTTAATGATTATTTTTTAATTCGCGTCTTTTTGGTTCGCGTCTTTCTTCTTTTTCTTTTTCTTTTCGGAAGCGACGCTGAAGTAAAATCTTTCAAAATATTCCTATTTAATCCGTAATGGTTTCCCCACTCCCAACCGCATCTGCATAAATCTTTTTGGTGAGTATCACAATACCCACCAATCAGTTGTCCCCATTGTGAATATTTTGATTCTCTGTCAACTTTAAATATCTTAGG
>JBBIKO010000229.1:0-5963 GCA_037445415.1 Bacteroidota bacterium | reverse complement strand
ACGCTGCTTCAAATAACCTCGGGCTCGATAACAGTCTTTGGCGTGGGGATTTCGGCGGTAATAAATTAGCCGGCACAAAAACAACTTTCCCATGCGCTAGGTTGCGTTGCAGCCCGATGGTGTTTGGGCAAATTTTTGATAATGAGATAAAAGTGGGTCAACATGATGACTATAGACGGTGGGGCGAAGTCAGTGTATACTAACTAAGTCATACGAAATATTGAGAATCTAACAGGAGGACGAGGTGGCAAAAATCCGAGAACAGTATGTTATAGATGAAAAAGGGCGAAAAACAGCGGTAATCATCCCCGTTGAGGAGTATGAAGAGCTTCTAGAGGATATTCATGACCTGGCGATTATTGCTGAACGTCGAGATGAGCCTACTATAACCTTTGAAGAGCTTAAGAAAAAGTTAAAAAAAGATGGGCTCTTATGAGATCCGGTGGAAAGGATCAGCCGAGCGGGATTTACGGAATATAGATGCACAGCAAATTCCTCGGATTATTCAGGCTATTGAGTTCCTTGTAGATAATCCATTTCCACCACAATGCCGTAAACTTCGAGGCTCAGAGCGAGATTATCGAATTCGAATTGGGGATTATAGGGCAATCTACCAAGTGGACGTCAAAGCGAACGTGGTGACCATCTACCATGTCCGACATCGTAGAGAAGCATACCGCAAACGATAAGACTACTGACTTACTTTGCCTGCTCAGAATGTAAATATATTACCTCAATATGATAACTATAAACGGTGCAGCCAAGTCGGGGAGCGGGACGATAGTTCGCTATTCGGTGGCGCTGGCCAGTCTGCTGGGGAAGGAAGTAAAGATAGAAAATATCAGGGCCGGGAGGGATAAGCCAGGGCTGAGGGCGCAGCATCTTAAGGTGGTGCAGGCTTGCCAGGAGATGTGCCATGGGGTGGTGGACAATGCCTCCGTAGGCTCCAAGGTGATTACCTACACGCCCGGAGAAAGGTTCGAGGGAGGGAAGTATAGCTGGGATATAGGGACGGCGGGGTCAACTACCATGATGGCTCAGACGCTTTTGCCTCTGGCGTGCTTGGCCCAAAAGCCCTCTAAATTCAGGCTGGAAGGCGGGCTGTTTCAGGATTTTGCCCCTTCGGCTTATCATATGAAGTTTGTTTTGCTTCCGTTTCTAAGGCAAATGGGTGTCCGGGCTGAACTTGATATAATCCGTCCTGGTTATGTGCCAAGGGGTGGTGGGATTATAGAAGTTAGAGTTGAGCCGGTGGGGAAATTGAAGCCGTTAAATCTCGCTGAGCAGGGGGAGATTTTCAGTATCAAAGGCATAGCGCTTTCCTCGCATTTGAAGGAAAAGAGGGTAAGCCAGAGGATGGCCGCGGAATGCCAGAGGGTGTTAAGCTCTTATGGCTATAAAGCAGAAATTGAGGAAATCGAGGATGAAAGCTCCTTTCAAGAGGGAGCAGCCCTGGCAATATATGCTAAGACGAGCCTGGGTAACTGGGTGGGTTCCGACAGGGCCGGGAGGCCAGGCAGAAGCTCGGAATCCATAGGAAGATATGTGGCTGAGAGGTTTATAGAAGATGTTGAAACTGGTGCCGCAGTTGATAGATATATCGCAGACCAACTCATAATCTATGTTGGCTTAGCTGAGGGGGTCACCAGGTATTCAGTCCCTCGCATTACGGAACATGTGGAGACAAACTTGTGGCTTATCGAGGAATTTCTGGGCGCCAGAACAAAAATCGATGGCAATCTCCTGGAGATAGCAGGGATTGGCTTTGGCTGAAGGATGTTTATAGTGAGTGAGTTTTTACACCACTCTCTTTAGCCGGGGGTTGGGGGTGGTGCCGGGTATCCTACATCTCTAATTCCGCGATGACTTTTTCCAAAGAGGCGTTGGCCTTGCGCTTGCGTAAAAGGCGCTATCTCCTCCGGTACTGCCAATGCAAGTAGCGCCATTATCTGGGCCAATCTCATCCATTTCATTCTCGCTTTTCGGTGGTCATCACCGGTCCACTTGCCGCATTTCTTCACGCGCTCATAGATAAGAGTTACATCCTCACGAGATAGCCGACAGGTCTTGCCTGCCTGTACGTTTTCGGTGGTTACTCCTTTGTTAGCTACATTGACTACCTTGTATGGTTGCCTTGTCTGAATTAAGGCAAATTCCTGTCCTTCCACTTTTTTGATCCTCGCCCAAAGTTGGTTGTCATTGAGTGTCAGCGGCATCTTCACCTCCTTCTGACTTGTGCTGGCACCCTATCATATGTCTACATCACCTTTTTCAGCCTGGGGTTGGGGGTGATGCCGGGCATTCGGCCTCTTTTGGCGATGGGTTTGCCTTCGACTTCGTGAAGGTCAGCGGTGAAGTCAATGGGCTTGGCATCGCTGATATAGCTGCCAACAGCGAAAATATCCACAGGTGCCCCTTCGTCGATAAAATATCTGATTCGCTCCGGGTCAAGTCCACCGCTGGCGACTATCTTCACATCTTTAAATCCTTCGAGGTCCAGCCAGGCTCTAATTTCCTTGACCAAGTCGGCAGTAACTCGACCTCTTTCTGATGGTGTATCTAATCTTACGCCTTGTAACTTTCCGCGCAGCGCTTTGGCCACAGTGACACTTTCTCTGACCTCGTCCTCAAAAGTATCCACCAGGGCAATGCGGGGCACTTCGGGAGGCATATGCTTGTCAAAAGCCAGAGTGGCCTTGGCAGTGCTGTCCATGATAATGATGAGGGCGTGAGGAATAGTCCCTGTGGCTTGAATGCCAGCAAGTTTTGCTCCAGTGGTACTGGCGCAGCCAGTGCAGCCTCCGACTATAGCGGAGTATTCCATAATGCCGACCACTGAGGGGTGGACATGGCGGGCGCCAAAGCTGATGACAGGAATGCCTTGGGCAGCATCAACGCATTCTCGGGCAGCGGTGGCCCAGCCGCTGCAATGGGAGAGTATGCCTAAATAAGCTGTTTCATAAGTTCCGTAGCTTTGGTAAGGGGCTTTTATGCGCAAGACTACTTCTTTTCTGTCGAAAGGCTCGCCTTGAGACAATGCCCAGACTTCACAATTATCCTCGGGAAGAACCTTACCCAGTAAGGTCTTAACTTCTTCTATGCCGCATAAGATACCAGCTCGGCGAGGAAATACCTCCATAGTTGCTACGGGATTAATTCCCTCTTTCTTAAGTATTTCCACGGTGCGGGGAAAGTAGATGTCGGCAGTTTCCCCGTTCAACCATGGGTCGGGAATTTCGAAACGAGGCGGAGAAACCTCGACTAAGGGTTTAACAAGCTTAGCTCCCAGCACCTTCTCCATATAGTCCAGCGCGAAGGAGTGAGCTTTTTTGTCGAAGGAAGCAACACAATCAACGGGGACTTCCACTTCATAGCCCCTGTTTCGGGCATCAATTACTGCGTTCAGGACACAAATATGAGTGGTTACGCCACAGACGACTATGGTCTCGGGTTTGATGGCCTTCAGTCTCTTGTCTAAAGTAGTGTTGTAGAAACTGCTGAAAGTTTTTTTGGTATTATTTCACCGGGATATGGCAAAAGCTCGGGTATGAGTTCAGCTTCCTCAGTACCTTCAATGCAATGAGATGGGAACATTTTGAATTCGGGGTCGTTGGGTATATGGTGGTCGCATAAATAGAAGATTTTCGAGCCCTGCTCTAACTCACGCTTCAGTAATTTCTGGATATTGGGTATGATACTACGGGCCTCGATGCCGCAATAAAGTGGATAACCTTCCTCGAGAAAGCCACGTAACATATCTGAGACAATTACTACTCTAGCCATGGCGTCACCAATGCTCAGGTTCAGGTCTGTAGCTTTCTTGCAAGAAGGCAAGGTAATCTTCTAACAAAGGGCTTGCCTTCGTGCTGTCCCCCTTCCTTAAAACCTCTAAAATGTTCTGGAGCATCTGCAGTTCGTTGTCCAGCTGTGGTACCAAATTGCAGATGTTGCCGCAGCAAGCCCCCCACTCCGCCCTAGCCAAATGGGATTCCTTCATGTTTATCATATTCTCCACATCGGCAATACACTCTGCCCTTTTTCCCGGGTCAGCTATCTTCTCTCTAAGTGACATAACGCTGTGCATAGTTTCTTTACTAATCATTAACATTTTCGTAACTACCCCCTGACATCAGGTGATAATTCCATACTTCTTGGCATTGGAAATGACGAAGGCTGCATTCTTGCAGTTGTCTAACATCTCATAGTTGTTCTTGAGGGCCTCTATCCTGCTTAGTGATATACTACCTTGCCCTAATTTCTCTATTAAGAAAGTTGGAACGAAGTACAAATCGTATGAATCGTTGTATGGGTGCAATCCTATAACCACATCGCATGTTTTAGTTGATTGTACATAACTCTTAATACCAGACTTATATGTTCTATCAACGCCACCACGAGTACCACCGGTGAATGAGATTGAGGATTTTGCTGTTTTGACTTGTGCTCGTACTATGTCTTCTCCACGCTCTTTTTTATATACGATCACAATATCATAAGGCGAAAGCGGTAAATCTACTAAAGATACATTGCCATAACGCTTCATAAGTATTCCGGCGGCAATATGTTCATGAGCAAAACCACTTATTGCAGCATGCAGACCACGTTTTTCGGCGTCATCCATGTGTATTCACCCTTTCTGAAAGATTCATTTTCTCGAAAGAACTACTAGATGCTCTGTAGACATTCGCTTGTCTCTTTGACCTGTCGCTGGATTAAGTTTATAAAAGAACATTGCCCGGGCAATGATGCTATCAACGAGAGTCAGTTCGTGTGTCCACCCCAAAGCCTCGAAGTGCTCCGCGAATATACGGTCAATAGGTATTGGTATTGTCCTGATGGTTGCTGGACCGACAAATAGAAGCAGCTTTTGGGATATGTGCTCTTGAAGACGAGTAAGTGTTCCTAAAACACCGAAGAAGTATCTCTCATATATTTTAATCATATGCGATTCCTCAATGTTTTCTAAGAATTGGAAATAAGTGTTTGAGTGAATCGGAAATTTGGGAACATCTTGATAGGGGAACTCCTTTTTGCCTAATTCCTTAATATAATTCTCTAAATAACCGAGCCAAAACAAGTCCATCTTAGTAGCACGAATATATTCCTGTGCCTGCAAGTAAGGCGGTGAGGTAATTAAGATGTCACGCTCTCCCTCAATATCAGAGGTGAAAGCATCTACACCAGCATGGACGGTGCAATGAACAGGTTTTGGTTTAAGCATTTGGTATTCTTGTAATTTGGTGAGAATCTGGTTCACACCTTTTAATACCATTGTCATAAATATTTGTTGCCAATCTTGACGTTCCAGTTTATTTACTCTGTTTTCTGCCAATGGTGAACGGGATAACTTCTGCCGTTTTTCATCATTATAGGAAAAATAACGAGTTGTCCTGAGAAGTGGTATAAGAAGAGCCTTCCTTAGCTCTTCAGTTTCTAAGGAGTGATAGAATCCCCAAGCCTTGAACAACATCGGCAAGAATTGTTCGGGATACCAGTATGTAATGTTTCCCCAATCTGGAATGAAAGGCTTCGTATGCATAGCCATGTTTCGCACAAGGGCATTTGAATCAATTTCTATTGGATGCATGATAGCAACAGAATGAAGATACTTTAGAAGTGGGTTCAAATCCCACAGCTCGTAATCATTTCCGCATAGTCTGGCTACCGTTCCCACAGTTCCATAGCCAGCGAAAGGATCAATTACACTCATACCTGGGCGACCATAGCTTGTCAAAGCATAGGCTATCACTTGCGGAATGAATTTGGCGGGGTATTTGTAGAGACCGAAAGTGGCATATGTGGTTGATGGGATTTCGGGCATAAGGTCTCGAAATATAACAGCCTGCTTATTTCCCAACATTTTTCCCTCCTCCCTTGTGAAAAAGTCAGTGTCTAAAATGGCGAACAGCGGTAAATACCATAGCCACATTATACTTGTTTGCCAGCTCAATTACCTCTTTATC
>JBBIKO010000228.1:0-3706 GCA_037445415.1 Bacteroidota bacterium | reverse complement strand
GCATTATTATACAATCTTCAAAAACATGCTGCTGCACACGGTTGTGTAATAGTTATGGAAACAAAAACGGGTGAAATTAGATCTTTAGCTAACTTACAATACGACACTGTAAAAAAACAATATGTTGAAAATTTCAATTTTGCTATTGGCGAAAGTGTTGAGCCTGGTTCTACATTTAAACTAGTCTCAATGCTTGCAGCTTTAGAAGAAAATTATATAAAAATTACAGATAGTATCCAAACAGGAAATGGTGTTATAAGTTATTATGGAGTAAAAATGAAAGATTCACGCGAAGGTGGTTATGGTAAAATTTCTGTTTCAGATGTATTTGCATATTCTTCTAACGTAGGAATATCAAAAATAATTAAAAATTGCTTCGAAAAAAATCCAAAATCGTTTATTGAACGTATTTACAGCTTACACTTACACGAAAAACTTGGTTTAGATATAAAAGGCGAAGGTCTTCCAGTAATAAAAGATCCTTCTGACACGTCTTGGTCGGGCCTTACTTTACCATGGATGTCTATTGGTTACGAAGTTAAATTAACCCCTATACATATTTTAACACTTTACAATGCAATTGCTAATAATGGCGTTATGGTAAAACCCTTGTTAATAAAGTCGCTAAAATACAATGGCAAAACCATTAAGGAATTTAAGCAACAAATAATAAATCCATCTATATGCTCGAAACAAACATTGGAAGCACTAAAAAAAATGCTAGAAGATGTTGTATATAAAGGAACAGCAAAAAATTTAAGTATAGCAGCATATAAAATTGCCGGGAAAACAGGAACAGCACAAATTGCGAGAGGGAAATACGGCTATCGCGACGAAAATGCGCAAAAAACATATCGTGCATCGTTTGTTGGTTATTTCCCTGCTGATAATCCCCAATTCTCTATAATTGTTGTTGTAAACTCACCATCTAAAAGCGTTTATTATGGAAATGTTGTTGCCGGTCCAATATTTAAAGAAATTGCTGATAAAATTTATGTTACACATGTAGGAATACAAAATGAATTTATTGCAAACTCAACAGAAAATCTTAATTATTCGCCCTTTAAAAAAGGATATGTCAACGACTACAAACAAATATTTAAGCATTTAAATATAAAAACCAACTTAAACAAAAGCTCAATATGGATTTTGCCATCATATACCCAAAATCAAATCACATTTAATAATATAAACTTTTCAAAAAATCAGATGCCCAATGTAACAGAAATGGGAATAAAAGACGCCATGTACATTCTAGAAAACTTAGGGCTTGAAACAAGAATAATAGGAAGAGGCAAAATTAAAAAACAATCTATACCACCTGGCTCTACTATTAACAAAGGAGATATTGTGTATTTAGAATTAAGTTGATATGAAAACTATTAATAACATATTAAAAGACATCAAAGTAATAAAGCTTAAAGGCGACATTCAAAATATTGCTGTAAATAAAATTTACATTGACTCAAAACAGGTTAAACCCAATTCTATGTTCATAGCCATTAAAGGTACTAATGTTGATGGGCATGATTACATTGACGAAAGTATTAAAAAAGGAGCAAAATTTATTGTATGCGAACACATACCACTTGACACCCGAAGCGATGTTCTTTATATTAAAGTTGAAAATACACAAAAAATAACTGGCGTTATTGCAGCATCTTATTACGATTATCCATCAACAAAACTCAAAGTTATTGGCGTTACAGGTACTAATGGTAAAACAACCGTAGCAACTTTGCTATATCGCTTATACAGATTGCTTGGAAAAAAATGTGGTTTATTTTCTACTGTTGTTAATTATGTTGACTCGAAACTGTACGAAGCTACACACACAACACCAAATCCTATAGAATTACAACGTCTGCTTAATAAAATGGTTGAAGCAAGATGCGAATACTGTTTTATGGAAGTAAGCTCGCATGCAGTTGTACAAAATAGAATTGAAGGAATTAATTTCTACGGAGGTATTTTTACAAATATTACTCACGATCATTTAGACTATCACAAAACTTTCGATGCATACCTAAAAGCAAAAAAAGCATTTTTCGACTTTCTACCAGAAAAAGCTTTTGCATTAACTAACATCGATGATAAAAACGGAAGTGTGATGGTTCAAAACACAAAAGCAAAAGTTTATACTTACGCTTTAAAAACATTAGCTGACTTTCATTCGAAAATACTTGAAAAACACTCCTATGGTACTTTGGTTCAATTCGATAATACTGAAGTATTTGTAAAACTTATTGGAGAATTTAATGTTTACAACCTTCTTGCTATTTATGCTACCAGCATTTTAATGGGTACTTCAAAGGACGATTTGCTGAAAGCAATGAGTTTGCTTGATGCCGTAGATGGACGCTTGGAGCACTTTAACTCAAAAAAAGGCTTCACTGCTTTTGTTGACTATGCTCACACCCCCGACGCATTAGCTAATGTTTTAAATACCCTGAAAACCATAAAAAAAGAAAATGCAAATATTATTACAGTTATAGGTGCAGGTGGTAATAGAGATAAAACTAAAAGACCTTTGATGGCACAAGAAGCTGTTAAATATAGCAATAAAGTTATTTTCACTTCCGACAATCCACGTTTCGAAAAACCTGAAGATATTATAAACGACATGAAATTGGGGCTTAACGAAAATGATCTGCAAAAAACACTTACTATTATTGACCGTAAAGAAGCCATCAAAACAGCTATAATGCTTGCCCAAAAAGATGATATAATACTAGTTGCAGGGAAGGGACACGAAAATTATCAAGAAATAAATGGAATTAAATATCCATTCGACGACAGACAAATAATTAAAGAACTTATATAAATTTATGTTGTACTATTTATTTACATATTTAGATAAACATTTCGACCTGCCAGGAACTGGAATGTTTAATTACATTTCATTTAGAGCGGGGATGGCAATATTGTTATCGCTTTTAATTTCTTTTTTTATAGGAAAAAAAATAATCAAGTTTTTACAAAAAAAACAAATAGGAGAAACTGTAAGAGATTTAGGGCTAGAAGGTCAAATGAAAAAACAAGGAACACCTACAATGGGAGGCATAATAATTTTAGCTTCTATAATAATACCAACACTATTATTTGCTAAACTTCACAATATTTACATAATACTATTGCTTATTACAACTGTATGGCTTGGTTTTATAGGATTTATTGACGATTATATTAAAGTTTTCAAACACGATAAAAAGGGATTACACGGTAAAGCCAAAATTGTAGGTCAGGTTGTTTTAGGCTTAATTGTAGGTTTAACAATTTATTCGAGCGATGATATTGTAATACGAGAAAAAGTTAAAAAAGAAGTAGTTTTACAAGCAGCTTCAGGCGAAGTTTCTTCTTCGTACGAAAGCAAATCCATAAAACTTTCTGAAGATGTTAAATCATTTAAAACAACCATCCCGTTTATAAAAAACAATGAATTTAACTACGAGTGGTTATTATTCTTTTTAAATGATTCGGAAAGGAAACAATACGTTTGGATTGTTTTTATAATAGCTGTTATATTTATAATTACTGCTGTTTCGAATAGTGTAAATTTAACAGACGGTTTAGATGGCTTAGCTGCTGGAAGCTCTGCAATATCTGGTGTAACATTGGGAATATTTGCATACGTATCGGGCAACATAATTTTTGCCGATTATTTAAACATAATGTACATACCATATTCAGGCGAGATGGTTGTTTT
>JBBIKO010000227.1:0-3733 GCA_037445415.1 Bacteroidota bacterium | reverse complement strand
GGAAACCTTTATTGTAAATTTATTTTGCAATTATTATATAATAAGTTTTTTTCCCTTTTTGTATTAAAAGGTATTTATTGTTTAGCAAATTTTGATTATTAACCTTAAAATCAAAATTTTCAATTCTTTCTTTATTTAAACTTATTCCTCCCGATTGAATTAGCTTACGTGATTCTCCCTTGCTTGAAATTATGTTAGTATTTACAGCCAATAAATCTAAAATATTGATACCATCATTTAAGATAGATTTGTCTATAAAATATTGTGGTACTCCTTCAAATAAAGATAAAAACGTAAGTTCATCTAATTTTTCCAGTTGTTCTTTGGTTCCTTTTCCAAACAATATTTGCGATGATTCGTAAACAGAAATATATTCATCTTCCCCGTGTACCATTATAGTTACTTCTTTTGCAAGACGATGTTGTAAAATTCTGAGATGTGGTTCTTTTTTATGCTGCTCGATAAGTGTTTCTATTTCTTCTTTTGAAAGCATAGTAAATATTTTGATGTATTTTTCAGCTTCTTCATCTGTTATATTAATCCAAAATTGATAAAACTGATATGGTGAAGTATAACGTTTGTTGAGCCATATATTGCCTTTTTCAGTTTTGCCAAATTTACCTCCGTCGGCTTTGGTTAAAAGAGGACAAGTTAGAGCATAAGCTTCGCCTCCTAATTTGCGTCGAATTAACTCTGTTCCCGTTGTAATATTTCCCCATTGATCGCTACCACCCATTTGTAGTTTGCAATTTTTTGTTTTGTACAAGTGTAAGAAATCGTAAGCTTGTAAAAGTTGGTAGGTAAATTCTGTAAAAGATATTCCTGTTTCCATTCGTTTTTTTACAGAATCTTTAGATAGCATGTAATTTACAGTAATATTTTTACCAACTTCACGTAAGAATTGTATCAAATTAAAATCTTTTATCCATTCGTAATTGTTAACTATTTCAGCTGAGTTTGGCAAATGAGGACTGAAGTCTAAAAATTTTTTTAATTGTTCGTAAATAGCTTTTTCATTATGACGCAAAGTTTCTTCATCAAGTAACTTTCTTTCTTCTGACTTTCCGCTTGGGTCGCCAATCATACCTGTTGCACCGCCTATTAAAGCAATAGGTTTATGTCCTGCCTTTTGCAGATTTCTTAAAAGCATTATAGAAACTAAATGTCCAATATGAAGCGAATCGGCTGTTGGGTCTATTCCAACATAAGCCGTTGTCATTTTTTTCGATAATTGTTCTTCGAGACCAGGAGTAATATCGTGAATTAAATTTCTCCAGCGTAATTCTTCAATTAAACTTTTTCCCATATTATTTACACTTTAGCTAATGCTTGTTCTAAATCGGCTATAAGGTCGTCAACATTTTCAATTCCAACTGAATATCGTATTAAGCCATCTGTAATGTGTGCTTCTTTTTTCCCTTCAGCACTTAGCGAAGCATGAGTCATTGAAGCAGGATGCTGAATTAGTGTTTCAACTCCACCAAGCGATACTGCCAATAAAGCAACTTTAACATTATTCATCAATGCAACACCAGCATCGTAACCACCTTTTAATTCAAAGCTAATCATAGAACCAGGTCCACGCATCTGTTTTTTTGCTAATTCGTATTGTGGATGAGATTCCAGACCAGGGAACATAACTTTTTCAATCTTAGGATGATTTTCGAGATATTGAGCAATAAAAATAGCATTTTCTTGTGCTTTTTCCATTCGCAACGAAAGAGTTTTAATTCCTCTAATTACTAAGTATGCCTGATGGGGATCCATGTTCCCACCAGTATAAATCATTGTTTTTCTTAACTTTTGGTACAATTCTTCGTTTTTGGCTATTAATGCTCCACCCACAACATCGGCATGACCGTTAATATATTTCGTAAGTGAATGAAGCACAATATCTGCTCCAAGTTCTAAAGGATTTTGAAGATACGGACTGCAAAACGTATTATCAACTACTACAGCTATTCCGTGTTTATGAGCAATCTTTGATGCTTTTACTATATCGGTTATTTGTACAGTTGGGTTTGCTGGTGTTTCGAGGTACAAAATTTTTGTATTCGATTTAATGTTTTGTTCAATATTTTCAATTATAGAAGTATCAACAAATGTTGCTTCAACACCAAATTTTTTAAAATGACTTTCGAGTATTCCACGGCTCGGACCATAAACAGCACTTGTACTAAGAATATGGCTACCTTGCTCTAAAAAGGTCATATAAACAGTAGTAACTGCTGCCATTCCAGAAGCAAATGCAATTCCGCCATATCCTTTTTCTAATATGGCAAGTTTTCTCTCAAGTGCTTCAATAGTAGGATTACCAATTCGAGTATATATGTAACCTTTTTCTTTACCAGCAAAACAATCAGCACCATGCTGAGCATTTTTAAAAGCAAAAGTTGACGTTTGATAAATTGGAACTATTGCACTACCCCATTCGTAAGGAACATCGCCACCATGAATTAACAAGGTATCGAAACCAAAATTGTTGTTTTCCATTTTTTTTTGCAAAAGTACAAGATTTTGTCGAAATGATTTATTCTTTAGTTTATATTTTAAAAATTTTTTTGAAGGTTATTTAAATAAAAAACAGAGTTAAAGATATTTAGATAGATGTTAAAATGTATTACAATGTAGAAATTTTATCAACTGCTTCGTTTAGAGCTTTTTCTATTTTGCTTTTTAACATTAAGCTCATCCAGGATGGTACGTCTAAATGCAGGGTCAGCTTAAACTTAGTGAGGTAAGGTTCTACCTCTTTCAATTGAACCCAGAATAAAAAGTTTACGAGATTTTCGCCGTTATTTCCGTATTTAATAAAATTATTTTCTTCTTTATCTAAAATGTATAAAGTTATTTGTTGCCCCTGTACTATAAACGAACATTTATTTTCATAAACAGCAAAATCTTCTACTTGATTTTTTGGAATGAAAGGCTCGATTAAATTAAAATCGCTAAGTATTTTGTAAATATCGTTAACATTTCTGTTAACTTTACCTATTTTACTTTCTACTTTTAGCATATTTTATAGTTTTTGCATCCATGTTGAAGGTGATTTTCTCCAATCAGAAAGTGTTTCGAGATGTATTTTATTTACATAATTATTTTCGATAGCTGTGTTTATCATGGTTTCGTAATTGGTTAATGTGTAATACAAGCAATTTTGTTCTTTAAAAGCGTTTACTGCAACATCAAATTGATATGTAAAAATTGCAATTAACCCTAATACCTTAGAATTAGCATTTTTCAAAGCCTGAACAACTTTTAAACTGCTCCCACCTGTTGAAATAAGATCTTCTATAACTACTACTTTTTTTCCTTCAGGCAATTCGCCTTCTATTAAGTTCTCTAAACCGTGTTTTTTGGGCTCACTTCTTACATAAACAAATGGCAAGCCCAACTGTTCTGCAACCAACGCTCCGTATCCAATAGCACCTGTTGCAACTCCTGCTATAACTTCTACTTCAGGAAAATAGTTTTTTATTTTATTGACATACCCATTTACTATTATTTTTCGCACTTCTGGATAGTAATATGTTTTTCTATTGTCGCAGTATATTGGCGATTTCCAACCCGAAGCCCATGTATATGGATTATTAACATTTAATTTTATTGCCCTTATTTTCAATAATATTTCCGAAATTTCTTTTGATTTTGAGTTATCCATATAGTTTTTTTTCAAAATAATATTAAAAAAACAAAACAAAAGCTAACTTAAATCATAATTTTAGAATTGCTT
>JBBIKO010000226.1:0-3739 GCA_037445415.1 Bacteroidota bacterium | reverse complement strand
CCATCTGGATACAAAAATTGTGCATATTCATTTCCGCTTGTATTTATACTGTCGCCCATATTTATTGGTATAGACCAAGAGCCGTCTGCATTTTTAATACTCATAAACAAATCTTTACCTCCTTTTGTTCCAGGGCGATTGCTCGAAAAAAACAATATTCTTCCATCAGCAGACGATGAAGGAGTACTTTCCCAATATTCTGAATTTATAGGACGACTTATGTTTTTTGGTTTTGACAATCCTGTTTCTGTTCGCTCTGAAAAATAAATATCGCATGAACCATAATCATAATCTCTATTGCAGGCAACATAAAACAAAAATTGACTATTTGCTGATATGCTTTGAGAACCTTCATTATTGTCGGTATTTATATAGTTGCTTAATTTTTCTGATGCTTGCCATTCTCCAATAGCATTTCTCTTGCTAACAAATAAATCTTCTTGATAAATTGTTTCGCCAAAAGGTGTGCGTTGATTTGTTGGTAATGATACTGTGTAGTATAGTTCCTGTTCATCAACTGTTAGCGATGGCCAATAATCTTTGTACGGAGAATTAACATTTGACGACAAGCGAACTGGCTCAAATGGTACAGGATTTTTATATGCATTTAAAGCAAATTCTATTTTCTTTTTCAAATTTTTAGCTTCTATAATATCTTTATGCAATTGTCCTTTCTCTATGTACAAATTTATATTTTCGTATGCTTCATCGAAATATTTTGCTTTATACAATGCTTTACCGAGCATTAAATATATTTTTTCGTTAAAATTTGGGTTTAATTCAATTATTCTTTTTAATATTTTTATTTCTTCATTCAATTTTTTTTGCTCGTTGTAAATGTCGGCCAGAAGCAAATAGGCTTCAATAAAACGATTATTTCTTTCTATTGTTTTATGTGATAGTGCTTTTGCATTTTCTAGCTGACCAATATTATAAAGTGCTAAGGCTTTTTCGAACAGTTCAATTGCTTTTTTATCAGTTACAGAATAGTTTTGAGAAAATGAATTGATTGCTAATAAACAAAATAATATTAAAAAAAGATATTTCATAATTACTGTATTTTCATAAACTTATGCGCTTGAATAGAAATTCGCCATTCGGTGTTTTTTTTAATATATTCAACGATAGCTGGTAATATTTTATTAAAAGAAGTCCACTCTGGTTGTAAGAATAATTTACAAGATTTATTAACCTTCGATTTACACTCTTCTGCCCAAAGAAAATCCGATTCTTTCTGTATAACAATTTTTAGTTCATTTGCTAAATTATAGAATACACTTAATGGTGGACTCCATTTTTTTGGTGAAAACGAAATCCAATCCCATTCTCCGCTTATTTTTTCAGAACCACAAGTTTCAATGTGAGTGAGTATTTTTTTACTTCTTAATACAGATGTTAGATATGATAAATCGTAAATAAATGGCTCGCCACCCGTTATTACAACAATTTTCGAAGGATTTTTAATTGCTCTTTCAATAATATCATCTACATCTGTTAATTGTTCTACAAAAATTTGCCACGATGGTTTAGAATCGCACCAATGACAACCAACGTCACATCCAGCTAATCTAACAAAATAAGAGGCTGACCCCATGTAAAAACCTTCGCCTTGTAAAGAATAAAATTCTTCGATTACTGGTAATTTTTGTTTATTCATTTGTAAGAACTTCTAAAAGTTTTTCTAGGTGGATACCGTGCGAGCCTTTTAATAATATTGATGAATTTTTTATCGGATTGGATGTTAAATATTCTTTTAATTTGTCAACATCACGAAATTTAAAAAAGTCATTCTTTGATAGTCTGAAAAAGACTGTCCCAACAAGAAATACTTTTTCGAAATGATATTGCTTTATTATGTTTAAAATATTTTTATGTTCTTCTTCTTCGTAGTTGCCGAGTTCTAACATGTCGCCAATTATTAGTACTTTGTTTTTTAATTGTAATGCATTAAAATTTTCTATCGAAAGCTGCATACTTGTTGGATTGGCGTTATACGCATCCATAATAATTGTATTTGTCTTTGTTTTAATTAACTGAGAACGATGATTTGAAGGAATATATTTTTCTATTGCTTTTTTAATTTGTTCATTTGGTACATTAAAGTAAGTTCCAACCGAAATAGCAGCTAAAATGTTTTCGCAGTTATATGAACCTATTAATTGTGTTTGTACTGTATTTATTTCGTTTTGAGAATTAAATTTCCATTGAACTTTTACAAACGGATTGACTTCTTGATTTATCAATATAACATTTGCATTTTGCAAATTGCCGTAAGTGTAAATTGCGTTATTCCCAATGTAATTCATTAAGACGTTATCGTTAATATTTACAAACACCAAGCCATTTTTTTGTTCTAAATGACGATATAAATATGTTTCTGTTTTAATAACGCCTTCAAACGAACCAAACCCTTCTAAATGTTCTAAACCTAAATTTGTTACAATGCCATAATCAGGATCTGCTATTTTACATAAAATTTCAAGTTCATTTAATTGATTTGCCCCCATTTCTACAATTGCAATTTGGGTTTCTGGTTTTATTTGTAGTAATGTTAAAGGTACTCCTATGTGGTTATTGTAATTACCAATTGTATGAGTAATTTTATATTTTTTTGATAATACTGCTGAGATTAATTCTTTTGTTGTTGTTTTACCGTTTGAACCAGCTATTCCAATAACTTTGGCTTTCATTTTATTACGATGGTATATTGAAAGTTGTTGAAGTGTTTGAAGTGTATTTTCAACAACAATTATTTTTTCGTTTTTACCGATGTATTCGTCCGAGATAGCATACTTGCAACCAAGTTTTATGGCTTCCTCAACAAAATTATTTGCATTAAAATATTCTCCTTTTAAGGCTATAAACAAAGAGTTTTTTATAATTTTTCGAGTATCGGTACAAATAGTATTATTGCACTGTTCAAAAAGTTTGTAAATGTATTCTATATTCATATTACAAAGATAGAAAAAACGATTTGATTTTAAACGGAGTTTTAAAAAAACATTTAAAGCTTAAAACACCTGTAATTGCTAATTTTAAGGTTGTTAAATTAGAATATTTAGTATTTGTATATTATAATGTTTTTCTTTAAAATAAAATATTTTTCCAATATGAGAACGGTTTTAAAAAGATAATATGTGTGTGTTAATCTTGCATTCCTCCAGTTTGGCTTCCAACTCTGTGCATAGCACAACGAAAGCCTAAATCGTTTCGTGCTTGTTCTTCGTCGAGAAAGCGACGAGTACCAGGTGACATCCAGTATGCACGGTCTCTCCAGCTTCCACCTTTAAATACTCTTGCTCTGTTGTCTATCATTCTATCTCCACCACGTATTAACGGTTTTCCATCTTCTCTAAATAGAGGTTTCCCTGTATTATAAACTCGCTTTGAAGTTGTATTATCTTTATTTGCTTCTTCATCGTCATAATTTATGCTTGATTCAAAATCACCGTCTAAATAATTAATGTTATCGGCAGTATTATAGTTTCTTCGGTTGAAAGCTTCATCATCGGTTACATTTCTGTATCTTATTCTACCTAAACTATCTTTTTCTGCAATATTACCTTCTTCGTCTCGAGTTTGAGTTTTAAAAACATTTCCACGAAATGGTCTAAAGTCTTCTACATCTTCGTAAGACAATGGGCGATAAACATCCATAACCCATTCGTTAACATTTCCTGCCATACAATATAAACCATAATCATTAGGCCAATAAGAAGTAACATGTCGTGGTATGTCG
>JBBIKO010000225.1:0-3827 GCA_037445415.1 Bacteroidota bacterium | reverse complement strand
ATGCTTTCTTTTGTTTCATTTTGTTTAGGTGTTAAATCTGTTTTGTGTCTAATATTATTATCGTTCTCTTCAATAATTCTACTTTCTTGAACAAAATGAATTTTAAATATTTCTTTTTTTATCAAACTTTTAAGAGCTTGTCCACTTTTATCATTCGCCTTTTCCAGTAATTCGCTTTTCTTAACTGGTTTAATATTTTGCCAATTCCCCTTATTTAAAGCAAAAAATGCTAACAATACATCGCTTTGTTTTGGAGCTTTTTCTAATAATTTAAACCATAAGTTTATTTGTTCCTCGTTTTCAATGTCTTTAGCTAAAGATACGTATTCAACTATTTTGGGCTTGTATTTTTCTTCTACAACTTCTTCAATATCTATATATTTATTTCTTAGCCATTTATTGAGCCGTATTCGTATATTTTTTTTGGCTACTTTATTTTGAAAGTCCAATAACGATATTTTCTGTTTTTCGTTTAATAATTTTATTAAAATGCTTTCTTCCTCGTTTTGTGGTTCAAAATTTTCGTAATTTTTTCCTTTTACTATTCTTGATACACTTTCTAATTTCAGACTGTATGGCAATGCTGCCTTCATTACTTCGCCTAAAGGACATAGATAATAGCGACTTATCCATTCCCAAAAAAAAAGCTGAGTAGAGGTTACTACAGGCTTATTATCTAAAACATCGAGTATAGCTTTTGTTTCAAAATTAGGTTTTTTATTGTATATTGAAGTAATTATTGCTGTGTATATTTTATACTTACCAAATTGTATTAAAACTCTTTTGCCAACTTCTATTTCTTTTCTAAGCTCTTCGGGAACAGAATAGGTAAAAACACCGTCTATTTTTATAGGGACAATAACTTCAACATATAGTTCATTTTCCATAATTAAAAGAAAATACTAAACATTCAATATATCTATCATTTCTACTTCTTTAACATCAATATTTTTATTTAGTTTAATGGCTTTTTCTAAAGGAACATGAACCAATTTTTCGTTAACAATTCCAATCATGATATTAGTTTTATTGTTGAGCAAGGCTCTCACTGCTTCAACTCCCATTTTTGTTGCAATATACCTGTCATAAGCAGAAGGGGATCCTCCACGTTGTATATGTCCTAAAACTGAAACTCTAACATCATATCCGTCGAGATTAGGTAGTAGTTTTTTTACAACGTCAAACGCACCACCTTCCTTTTCTCCTTCTGCAACTAAAATAATATTACTCGATTTTTTTCGTCTATATCCATTCTCAAGATAATCTATAAATTTATTAATATCACTTTCTACTTCGGGTATTAAAACAGCTTCTGCACCACAGGCAATTCCTGCACGTAGAGTCAAAAATCCAGCATCTCGTCCCATTACTTCTATAAAAAACATGCGGTCGTGAGAACTTGCTGTATCACGAATTTTATCAACTGCTTCGACAACAGTATTTAATGCTGTATCATATCCAATTGTAACATCGGTCCCATAAATATCGTTATCTATTGTACCAGGTATTCCTACAACATGTATTTTAAATTTACTACTAAACTCTTTTGCCCCTCTAAAAGAACCATCACCTCCAATAACTATCAAAGCATCTATTTCATTTTTTATTATATTTTCGTATGCCTTTTGCATTCCTTCCTCTGTCATAAACTCTTTACAGCGGGCTGTTCTTAAAATTGTTCCCCCTCTTTGTATAATTGCCGCCACGTCATGCGAATGCATCTTCTGAATTTTATTGTACACTAAGCCGTGATAGCCTTGTTTAATTCCAAACACTTTTAAGTCGTAATATAATGCAGTACGAACAACTGCTCTTATAGCAGCATTCATTCCAGGAGCATCTCCACCAGAAGTTAAAACTCCTAATGATTTGATAGTTGTATTCATATTTTTTTCGAATAAAGATAATAAGTTTATTAGATATTTTTTTGAAATTTAATAAATTTTGCAATGTCTTGCATTAACCACAGGGGAGTTGAAGTTGCTCCGCATATACCAACAGAATTAGCATTATTGAACCACGAAAAATTGATCTCTTCTTTTTCTGAAATAAAATACGAATTTGCATTTACTTGTTTACAAACTTCGAACAAGGCTCTGCCATTTGAACTTTGCTTACCACTAACAAATATTATTACATCGTGCTTTTTTGCAAATAGTTTAAGCTTTTGGTCTCTTAATGAAACTTGACGACAAATAGAATTAATGTACTCTAATTGTTCTCTTTTTCCGTATTTATTTATTCTTTTCTTTAGTTCTTTAATTATCTCTCGATATTTATTAGGACTTTGAGTTGTTTGCGAAAATATAGCTATAGGTAAACTAAAATTAATTTTATCTAAATCGTTTATGCTGTTAATAACCAATGCTTTATCTTTTGTTTGACCAACTAAACCATTTACTTCGGCGTGTCCTTTTTTTCCGAATATAACAATTTGCACATTTTTGTTTGATTCGAATTTTTCTTTTATTTTTTTTTGTAAACGCAAAACAACAGGACAAGTAGCGTCTATTAATTTAATATTATTTTTTTTGGCTATTTCGTAAGTTTCAGGTGGTTCGCCATGTGCTCTTATTAAAACAGTTGTGTTATGCATTTGTTTAAACTCTTCGTAATTTATTGTTATTAAACCTTTATTTTTCAATCGTTCCATTTCAAGATTATTATGAACCAAATCGCCCAGACAATACAAAGGTTTATTTTTATCTAAAATTTTTTCTGCTTTTTCAATAGCTGTAATTACACCAAAACAAAAACCACTATATTTATCAATTTCAATCTTCATAAAGGAACCGTGATTTAATCTGCCCTATAATCCATATTAATTGATCTTCTTTAGACATAAAACTATTATCAAACAAAATTGCATCGTCTGCTTTTTTTAAAGGGCTTATTTCACGATTAGAGTCTAAATTATCTCGTTCAATTATATTTCTTAACACTTCGTCGTAATTTATTTCTATACCTTTTTCTTTTAGTTCTATAAGACGTCGTTGAGCTCTAACCTTAGGGTCTGCTGTCATAAAAATTTTTAAGTCGGCATCAGGGAATACCACAGTTCCTATATCTCTGCCATCCATAACAATGCGTTTTTCTTTGCCCATCATCTTCTGAATACTTACCATTGCTTGTCTTACTTCTGAAAACTGGCTTACTAAACTTGCATACTCAGAAACAATTGGTTTTCTGATATCATCTTCTACTAAACGATTATTTAACCACAATTCATTAGAACAATTTAATGGATTGTATTTGAATTCAATATTTATTTTTTCGAGCGAATTAATAAGTTCTTTTTTGTTAATTTGTTTAAAGCTAATGTAGTTATTTTCTATGCTCCACAAAGTTACTGCTCGATACATAGCACCGGTATCTATATGACGATAACCTAATATTCGTGCTAGATTTTTTGCTAAAGTACTTTTACCGCAAGAACTATAACCATCTATGGCAATAATAATATCTTTCAGTAATTTCATTCAAAAAAAAGTATTGTAATACTTAGTTACAAAGTTAAAGCTATAATTTTGAAAAATTGTATATTTAAGCGTAAATATATAGAATTTTTATCTGCTTAACTTAAAAGTTTTGTTTTTTGTTTTTAATATGTATAAACCTTTTGGTAAAGCTGTAATATCAATAGTTATGCTGTTTTCTTTTTGAACAATGTTTGGCAAAATTTTAATTCCTGTAATATTATATACTTCGGGAATATCTGATGTACCAGTTATTTCATAAATTCCGTCAGAAATTTTAGAAACTATATTCAATGTTTCATCATTATAAGAAAAATTTTGCTGTAATAAATCAATAGTAAAATATATTTC
>JBBIKO010000224.1:0-3829 GCA_037445415.1 Bacteroidota bacterium | reverse complement strand
ATAGTTAATTTTTTTTATGAAAGGAATAATTTTAGCTGGTGGTTCGGGAACGCGTTTGTACCCGATTACTATTAGTATTTCGAAACAAATTGTACCCATTTACGACAAGCCTATGATATTTTATCCATTATCTGTACTAATGATGGCAGGTATTCGAGAAATTCTTATTATATCTACACCACAAGACATTGGTTTATATGAAAAATTGTTTGAAGATGGTTCTCATTTAGGTTTAAATATTCAATATGCCATACAACCATCACCCGATGGCTTAGCACAAGCCTTTTTAATAGGTGAAAACTTTATAGGAAATGATTGTGTTTGCATGATTTTGGGCGATAATATTTTTTATGGTTATGGCTTACGTCAAATATTGAAAGAAGCTGCTAAACTTAAAGATGGTGCTTTAGTTTTTGGATATTATGTAAAAGATCCTCAAAGGTACGGTGTTGCAGAATTTGACGAACATGGAAAAGTTATTAGTCTTGAAGAAAAACCAAAACAACCAAAATCTAACTATGCAATAACTGGATTGTATTTTTATGATAATACTGTTGTATCGAAAGCAAAATCGTTAAAACCATCTGCACGAGGAGAGTTAGAAATAACCGACTTAAATAAAATGTACCTTAACGAAAATAAATTAAATGTGAAAATACTAAGTCGTGGTATGGCTTGGCTTGATACAGGTACTCACGAAACGCTTTTAATGGCTTCAAATTTTATAGCTACTATAGAACAAAGACAAGGCCTAAAAGTGGCATGCATAGAGGAAATTGCTTATAGAGAAGGATTAATAACCAGTGAACAACTGATTAATTTGTCGCAATTCTATAAAAATAATTCCTACGGCGATTATTTATTAGACATTTCAAAAGACAAATACAAAATGTAACTATGAATGTAGTAAAAACACCATTCGATGGCTTATTAATTATTTACCCATCTGTTTTTAAAGATGAAAGGGGATATTTTTTTGAATCGTACAATAAAATAGTATTGGAAAATGAAGGTATTAATGTAAATTTTGTACAAGATAACGAATCGTGTTCAACATTTGGTGTAATTCGAGGTTTTCACTATCAAATAGGTCAATATGCACAAGCTAAATTGGTTAGAGTTGTAAAGGGAAAAGTTTTAGATGTTGTAGTTGATATACGAAAAAATAGCTCAACATTCGGTAAATGGTATAGCATAGAACTAGATTCAGAGACTAAAAACATGCTATTTATTCCACGTGGTTTTGCTCATGGTTTTAGCGTACTATCAGAAACTGCAATTTTTTCTTACAAATGCGATAATTATTACAATAAAGAGGCAGAACGAGGTATAATTTTTAATGATCCTATTCTTAATATTGATTGGAAAATTCCTCCTGAAAAAACAATTTTGTCGCAAAAAGATTTAAGTTTACAGTTATTTGAAAATGCAGAATATTTTTAAAATTATTATATGAACACAGTTTTAATACTTGGAGCAAACGGACAGTTAGGAAGTGAAATAAAAAAAATATCAAATGAATTTTTTGATTTGAAAATAAAATATACAGATGTTGAAGATTTGGATATAACTGACGAATCAAAATTAAAATTGTTTTTTAATAATAATAAATTTTCATATATAATAAATGCTGCAGCTTATACAGCAGTTGATAAAGCAGAAACTGAAAAAAAAATAGCTACTAAAATTAATGTTGAAGGAGTTAAGAATATTGCTCGATTAGCAACAAATTTTAAGTTTTATTTAATACATATTTCAACCGATTATGTTTTTAATGGAGACTCAAATATTCCGTACAACGAAGATATAAAACCAAGCCCATTAAATGTATATGGACAAACAAAATATATTAGTGAAATAGAAGCGTTACGACATCATGAAACTATTGTAATTCGCACATCATGGCTATACTCTACATTTGGAAATAACTTTGTTAAAACCATTTTAAAAAATGCTAAAGAAAAAGAATATTTACGAGTTGTTTACGATCAAATAGGTTCTCCTACTTATGCCGAAGACTTGGCACGTGCAATTTTAAGAATAATAAATGAAAATATTAACCGTAAAAACTTTTTTAAAAGAGGTATATATCATTTTACCAATCAAGGTGTTTGTTCGTGGTACGATTTTGCATACGAAATTGTTAGTTATTTTAATTTACCATGTAAAATAATACCTATTCTTAGCGAAGAATATCCAACACCTGCAAAACGACCATTATACAGCGTATTAAATTGTAATAATTTTAAAGAAACATTTCAACAAGAAATTCCTTATTGGCGCGAAAGCTTACATCGTTGTTTATCAACAATAAAATTATAAAATTATGAATAACGACAAATACAAAATTGCATTAGAAAAGGCTAACATGTGGTTAAACTCATCCATTGATGAGCAAACACGTAATGAAATTGTTAGAATGATAGATAATCGAAGCGAACTTATAGAAGCATTTTACGAAAATCTTGAATTTGGAACAGGCGGATTAAGGGGAATAATGGGAGTTGGAACAAATAGAATGAATGTTTATGTTGTAGAAATGGCAACTCAAGGACTTTGTAATTATTTACTAAAAGCTTTTCCTGAATACCCCAAAAGAGTTGCAATTTCGTACGATAGTAGAAACAATAGCAAATTATTTGCACAAGCAACAGCTAATGTTTTTGCATCGAACTGCTATGAAGTTTTTATTTTCGATGATATAAGACCAACGCCAGAATTATCTTATGCTGTAAGAAAACTAAATTGTGTAAGTGGCGTTATGATTACGGCATCGCACAACCCTAAAGAATATAATGGTTATAAAGCATACGGATACGACGGAGGGCAGTATGTTGCACCACACGACCAAAACATAATTAACGAAGTAAGTTCAATTAAATCATTTGAAGAAGTTAAAAAAAATCAAAACCAGCATCTTATTAGAATCCTAAAAGAAGATTTCGACGAACTATATTATAATGAAATAATTAAAATTTCGCTACAACCTGAAATAATAAAACAACAAAAACACTTAAAAATTGTTTATACTCCATTACATGGAACAGGTTTTAAATTAGTTCCAGAAGCATTACGCCGATTATTTTTCGAAAATGTTTATTTAGTCGAGGAGCAATCAATTCCAGATGGTAATTTTCCCACAACTCATAGTCCTAATCCGGAAGAAAGGGCTGCTTTAACTTTGGCAATCGAAAAAGCAAAAATAGTCAATGCCGATTTAGTATTTGCTACCGACCCAGATGCAGATAGAGTTGGAGTAGCTGTTAAAAATGCTAATAGCGAATTTATTTTATTAAATGGAAATCAAACAGCTGCAATACTTACCTATTACATACTTGAACAATGGAAAGAAAAAAAACTATTTAAAGGAAACGAATACATTGTTAAAACAATAGTTACAACCGAACTTATAACTCAAATAGCGAAGTCGTATGGTGTAGAAGTGTATGATGTACTTACTGGCTTTAAATATATTGCTGAGATTATAAGAAACAACGAAAATACTAAACGATACATTTGTGGTGGCGAAGAAAGTTATGGTTTTTTAGTTGGCGATTATGTTCGCGATAAAGATGCAGTTTCTACTTGTACAATGATAGCAGAAGTGGCTGCATGGTGTAAAAACAATGGTCAAACAATTTGGGATCTTCTAATAGAAATTTATAAAAAATACGGCTATTACAAAGAAAGTTTAATTTCTATTACTAAAAAAGGTTTAGATGGCATTCATGAAATAAAGCAGATGATGACTAATTACAGAAATGAACCAATTAAAACATTAACAGGTTCAAAAGTAATTTTAATTAAAGATTACAAAAATAAAATTGAA
>JBBIKO010000223.1:3521-3891 GCA_037445415.1 Bacteroidota bacterium | reverse complement strand
AAAAATTTGCAAACCTTATCCGTGAAAAAAAATACGAAGAAGCTCTATCAATTGCTCGTGAGCAGGTCGAAAATGGTGCTCAGCTATTAGATGTGTGTATGGATGATGCCCTACTTGATGCAAAAGAAGAAATGATAATATTTTTAAATTATCTTACAGCCGAACCCGATATTGCGCGTGTTCCAATTATGATCGACTCCTCGAAACTCGAAGTTATTGAAGCTGGATTGCAATGTATTCAGGGGAAAGCTATTGTCAATTCTATAAGCCTTAAAGATGGAGAAGAAGCATTTATTGAAGCAGCCAGAAAATAAGGAAATATGGCGCTGCTATTATAGTCATGGCTTTCGATGAAAATGGGCAAGCTACA
>JBBIKO010000223.1:0-3511 GCA_037445415.1 Bacteroidota bacterium | reverse complement strand
GAACGTAAAATCGAAATATGCCACCGAGCTTATAACATTCTTAAAAATATTGGAGTGCCTCCAGAAGATATTATTTTCGACGTCAATGTATTAAGTATAGCAACAGGTATTGATGAACATAATAAATATGCAATAGAATTTATAAAAGCAGTAAAATGGATTAAAGAAAATCTACCTTATGCTAAAACATCAGGTGGTATAAGTAACTTATCTTTTTCTTTTCGTGGAAACGATGCCATACGCGAAGCTATGCACTCAGTATTTCTCTTCCATGCTATTAATGCTGGCCTCGATATGGGAATAGTCAATGCTGCACGTTTACTTATTTATGAAGAGATACCAGAGAATTTTAGAAAGCTAATAGAAGACGTCGTTTTAAACAAAAGAAAAGATGCAGTTAAACGACTGTTGTTTTATGCCGAAAAACAAATAGAAAACAAACTTGAACAAGAAAAAAAACTCGAATGGCGAAATTTACCACTAGTAGAACGTTTAAAATTTTCAATTATCAAGGGATTAAATGAGTATCTTGAAGAAGATATTAAAGAATCTAAACTTAAATTTTCCGATGGTTTAAGTGTAATAGAAAGTCCCTTAATGGATGGTATGAAAACTGTTGGTAACTTGTTCGGTGAAGGAAAAATGTTTTTGCCACAGGTAGTAAAATCGGCAAGAGTCATGAAACAAGCTGTAGCTCTATTACAACCATGGATTGAAGAAAGTAAAAAACAACAGCAATATAATGGAAAAATATTATTAGCTACAGTAAAAGGCGATGTACATGATATTGGAAAAAATATTGTTAACGTTATACTTTCGTGTAATAATTATTTTGTTATTGACCTTGGCGTAATGGTCCCATCAGAAAAAATTATTGAAATTGCAATAAAAGAAGATGTTGATGTAATAGGGTTAAGCGGACTAATAACACCATCGTTAGACGAAATGAGAAACGTAGCAGCAGAGTTGCACAGAAACAATTTAAACAAACCCTTGCTTATTGGCGGAGCTGCTACAAGCGAAGTGCATACTGCTCTAAAAATAGATCAAGCATACAATGCCCCTGTTATCCATATCCGCGATGCATCTCTGGTAACACAAGTTCTGGATTCTTTATTTAATAACACTGATGAGTATGTTAAAGAAATAAAATTGAAATACGAAAAAATTCGTCGAACTTATGCTAATAAAGAAAGAAAATTATTTTCTCTTTTAGAAGCAAGAGAAAATATGTTCCCTTTAGACTTTTCAAAAATTGCACCAAAACCTGCTTTTTTAGGTGTAAATCACTTAACTTTAAGTAATATTGAAATTGTTTTCCCTTTAATTGATTACGTATTTTTCTTTAAAGAATGGAATTTTAAAGCACTTTATCCAAAATTATTTGACGATCCAATATATGGAAATGAAGCAAAAAATTTATTCGAAGATGCTCAATTAATGCTGAAAAAAATAGCAGAAGAAAAATGGGTCGAAGCAAAAATATTCTTTGGTATTTTCGAGGCTTATTCAATTAACGAAGATGTATTTATAAAGCACGATAAAAAAGAAACAAGACTTTGTTTTCTCCGAAGTCAATCAACCGAAAAAGAATATTACAAATGCCTTGCCGATTTTATTGCCCCTGTCGATAGTAATATAAAAGATCATATTGGCTTATTTGTTATATCAATTTTAGAAACAGAAAAAAAAATCAGTGCATATTACGAAAATAAGAAAGACACTTACAGTTCAATACTTTTCAAAGTTTTGTGTAACAGATTAGCGGAAGCAACATCCGAATATTTGCATCAACAAATAAGATCTCAATGGTGGGGTTATACAAAAGATGAAAACTTTTCGCCTCAAGAACTTTTATCACAAAAATATTGCGGAATAAGGCCTGCTCCAGGCTATCCTGCTTGCCCCGATCATAGCGAAAAAAGAAAAATTTTCGATATACTTGAAGTAGAAAAACATCATCAAATAACTTTAACTGATAATTTTATGATTAAACCATTACCATCTGTTTGCGGATATATATTTGCTCATCCTCAAGCACATTATTTTAATGTTGAAAAAATAGATATTGATCAAATAGAAGATTATTCAATTAGGAAAAATTTAACAATAGATGAAGTTAAAAAGTTATTAAATATCAATTAAAATGAACATAGCAGAATTGTTAAGAAACACAAAAAAAACATTATTTTCTTTTGAAATATTACCTCCTTTAAAAGGAGAAACTATACAAGCAATATATGATGTAATAGAACCTTTAATGGAGTTTAATCCTGCTTATATTAACGTTACCTACCATCGCGAAGAAACAATATATAAACAACGACCTGATGGATTGTTAGAAAAACATTCAGTAAGAAAACGTCCTGGTACTGTTGGTATATCGGCTGCAATTATGCATAAATATGGTATTGAAGTTGTACCGCATTTAATATGTGGTGGGTTTAATAAAGAAGAAACAGAAAATGCTCTTATAGATTTGCACTTTCTTGGTATCCATAATATACTTGTATTAAGAGGCGATCCTGAAAAAAATCAACATTTGTTCGTACCAGAAACCGATGGTCACAAACATGCCATAGCCCTTTTAAAGCAAGTTATGAACATGAATAATGGAATATACCTTGATATAGAAAACAAAAATAATTCTCCTACACAATTTATTGTTGGTGTTGCAGGCTACCCAGAAAAACATCCAGAAGCACCTAATTTTGAAAGCGATCTTAATTATCTTAAAGCTAAAAAAGAAGTTGGAGCTTCGTATGTAGTTACTCAAATGTTCTTTAATAATAAATATTATTTTAACTTTGTTAAAAAATGTCGTGAATTAGGCATTAATGTACCCATAGTACCTGGAATTAAACCCATAAGCATTAAAAATCATTTAAATATAATTCCAAAAGTATTTGGCGTGGAAATACCAGAAGAATTATCTCGTGAAGTAATTAAATGTAAAACAAACGATGAAGTTCGTCAGGTAGGAATAGAATGGGCAATTATCCAAGCAAAAGAGCTTATTTCTGCATTTGTGCCTTCTTTACATTTTTACACAATGGGACGTTCCGACAATATAAAAGAAATTGCTAAAAATGTATTTTAAAAACAGAATAAATACTGACATTTTTTATTTCTTAAGACCTTTGCACGATAAATTGTTGATAAAATTTTCATATATATTTGTAAATCAACAATATAAATCTTATTTTTGTATTATGAAACGTTATAAAAATATATTAAAGCCTATGCATATAACAGAATTATACATGAATTAGAGTTACTTGTACATGGAAATTTTATGAGAAGATAAATAAGATAATAGATTGGAATCAAATAGAGAAAAGCATAGAAAAATATTACAAGAAAGGAGAGACTTTGAAAGGCGAGAATCCATATAGTGGTTTATTATTGTTTTAAAGAAAATTCCTGATGATTATAAGCAAAATGGAGTATATGCTAACAAAGGATATAAAGTTCCTGAGAATGATGAATTTTTAAGAACGAATAAGATAAA
>JBBIKO010000222.1:3597-3892 GCA_037445415.1 Bacteroidota bacterium | reverse complement strand
TACTAAAAACAGATTCCTTTTTTATTTTATTAATTTTACCATATTTTGAGAGTGAATTTAAGTCAATTCGTTTTGCATCACCCACAATAGTAATTACCATTGGTTTTTTTTGAATATTCTCGGTGTAAAATTTATACATATCTGCGAACTGCATTTCGTAAAAAACAGGTATTTTAGCTTGAGCGGGGTCGTGTTGGTATCCTAATAATTTCCATTTTGCAATTTGTTCGCTCATGTCTCTAAAATTAGGTCTGTTAGATAAGGATGATTTAATAAGATAATTTATCATATATGG
>JBBIKO010000222.1:0-3587 GCA_037445415.1 Bacteroidota bacterium | reverse complement strand
TTTTTGAGGCATAAAACGAATGAGCGAATCGAAAACTTGAATAGCTTCAAATGTTTTATCAGATTGAGTTCCTATATAACCGTAAAATACACTTTCTTTTCCCGATTTTAAAGGTGTTTTGTAGCTTGCACCTGTTGAATAAGCCATTGATCTGTACTCTCTAATTTCTTGCATAACTAAACCACTAAAATCGCCACTAAAATATAAGTTAAATGCATCTATAACAGGTTCATAATCGTTGTAGAAAGGTTTTTGATTCATTAAAAAATAAATTTTACTTTGTAAGGCTTTTGGTTCATCTATTAAATAAATAGTATTTTCTGGAAATTGATTGTAAGTTATAACTGTTTTTTGGCGATGCTGTCCATTTAATATTGTTTTTAAATATAGGGATTAGTTCTTCTAATAATAATTTTCCTGAATAATGAATCTCGCACTCGAAAGTTGTGGCTAATTGAAATACCTTGAAAATTGAGTCTATTGATAATTTGTTTAATTCTTTAATACTAGGTCGGTTGATATATTCAGATTTTTTTCCATATAGTATATAAGAATACAATGCTTCGGCTATTTGATCTGGTTCTGATTGTTCAATTTTTCTATTTGCTTTTTCTGCTTGAATAATTTTATTTTTTGCATTTTCATCTGCACTCGGAGAACAAATAAGTTCGTTTATAAGCTTTAAAGCACTGGTAAGTTTTTTTTCTAATCCTGTAATTTCAATTGTAGTATAACTTTTATCACTATAAATGTAATAAGTACAGCCTATTTTGGAAAATTCATATTTAAGTTGCTTAACAGTTTTTGATTGTGTGCCAGACATATTTAACAACTCACAACTGTACTTTAATATTGGATGGTAATATTCGCCCAAACCGAATTTAATTTTTACTTTGAAGATACCGTTATAGGGATTTTCAGTTCTGTAAATATTTACACCTCTCTTAATGCGGTTATATTGAACATCTGTTCTGAAATCAATAAATCTTTCTTTTATAGGCTGACTTGGTACCTGTTCAAGTTTTTTTGCAAATGCCGATTTTGCTTCAATATTTGATGTAACAGGTTTAAATCCAGGTTTCTCTATTTTTTCTTTTTTCATAGAGCCCATACGTGAATAAAATGCAAGGTAATTGCTGTTTAAGTATTTATTTGCTACATTAATTATATCTTGCTTTGTGATATCAATTATTTTCTTTGGCAGTTCCTTTATTTCGTCTATGCTACGCCCCTGTGCAAAATATTCTGCCATAATAACTGCAAGCCATTCTCTGTTTTCAATTTGGGTAACAATATCACGATACTTTTCAAGTTTTATTGCTTCTAATAAAGTATCATCAAAATTTCCTTTCCGCAACTTTTCAAGTTGTTCTAAAACTAATTTTTCAGCATCTTCTAGTTTTTGTCCAACTACTTTAGGAACAACAAAAATAACAGATTGTCCTTCGTCGTTGTATGGCATGTAAAAAGATTGTGCCATAAGTATTTTGTTTTCCAAAACAAGTTGATCTATTAATCCAGTTGAACCTTGATTTGTTAAGATTGATGAGGCTATATCGAAAGCAATTTGATCGGGATGACCGTTTTTTGGTGCTCTGAAACCTAAAAGTAATAATTTAATGGGTGATAGTTTCATTTCAACAAATTCGCGACCATTAAAGGGTTTTTCTTCATATTTTTTCTCATGTGTTAATGTTTTTGCTACCCATTTGCCAAATTTTTCTTTTATTAAAGGTATTATTTTTTCAGTATCAAAATCACCAACTAATATTAACGCCATATTATTAGGAACATAATAAGTATTGAAAAAATCGTACATTTTGTGTAAAGATGGATTTTTCAAATGGTCAATAGAACCAATAATTGATTGTTGTCCATAAGGATGTTGTTTGAAATACTTCTTGTTAAATTCTTCTAATAGGTTAAATTGAAACATGTCGGTGTAAAGATTTTTTTCTTCATAAACGGTTTCAAGTTCCGATTGAAAACCTCTAAAAACAGGATTAATAAAACGATGGCTATAAATTTCGAGCCATTTTTCTATTTCACTTGATGGGAATGCATTATGGTAAACAGTTCTATCGTAAGAAGTGTTAGCATTAATATTAGTAGAACCTATTTCTTTAAGTATTTTGTCTAATTCATTAGGTATTGCATATTTATTTGCTTCGACAGATGCTTCGTTTATTTGTTTTTGAATTTCTTTTCTTTTAACAGGATCGGATGTTTTAGATAGTTGTTCGTAAAGAGAAATAATTTTGTCTATCCATGGTTTTTCTTTATGCCAGTCAATTGTTCCAAGTTCATCAGTTCCTTTAAACAGCATGTGTTCTATGTAATGTGCCATACCTGTTGCATCAGGAGGATCATTTTTTGAACCTGCCTTTGTAACTACAAGCCCATAAATAATAGGAGAACTATGATCCTCGCTTAAAATAACAGTTAAACCGTTTTCTAAAATTAATTGTTTATATTCAAGTTTAATTACGTTTTGAGAAAGTACTTCAACAAAAAATATACTTAACCAGATAAAAGAGAAAAATAATTTTTTCATAAAAATTAAGTTAAATCTGACTTCAATTATACAAACAAATCATGAAATTAAAAAACAAATTTCAATAAAAAATCGTATAATGTCAAAATTACAAAAAATAATTCGTTAAATTCGAGTTCTGAAAAATAACAAAATTTTGATGTTTTTTATAAAAAAACATATATCATCTATAATATTAGTAACTATAACTTTCAATGTTGTTTTTTCGCAAGATAATGATAAAATAACAGAACAAAAAGCACTTTCGTATTATTCGCAAAATCAGTATTCAGAAGCATTACCTTTGTTTTCGCAGCTATTAAGTTTATATCCAAAAGACGAACGCTATAATTTATATTATGCAGCATGTTTAATAGAAACAAACCAACTTGTCGAAAAATCAATTAAATATTTACAATTTGCCGATAGCAAAAGCAACGATCCATATATTAAATATTATTTAGGAAGAGCTAATCACTTGCTTTATCAGTTTAAGGAAGCAATTGAGTGTTATAATGCTTTTAAACAATTGGCAAATTCTAAACTTGTTAAAGAATTGCAGATAGATAAACTAATAGAAATGTGTAATAGCGGACAGGATTTAATAAGACATATTAGCGATTTAACTGTTGTGGATAATAGTAGAATTAAAAGCGAAAATTATTTTTATTCATACGATTTAAAAGAATTTAATGGGAAACTAGTTGTTAAACCAAAAGAATTAAGAAGTTCTGTTGATAAGAAATATGAACCAGCAAATATGGTTGTTTTTCTTTCTAATGAATCAAATTTTATATATTATGGTAGCTATGGAAATACTAAAAATAACGAAAGAGACATATTTCGTATCCAACGCTTACCAGATGGTAAATGGGGGAAACCCGAAAATTTAGGTAGTATTATTAATACTCTATACGATGAAGATTATCCTTTTTTACATTCTGACGGGAAAACTCTTTACTTCTCATCGAAAGGGCAAAACAGTATGGGAGGCTATGATATTTTTAAATCTGTTTTTGACAGCACAACTAATTCGTGGACAAAGCCAGTTAAT
>JBBIKO010000221.1:0-3913 GCA_037445415.1 Bacteroidota bacterium | reverse complement strand
GTATTTCTTTTTTACAATGTCCACAGTTGGGTTCAAAGAATGCTAAAATTATATAATCTGCTTTAATGTATTTTAATTGATGCCACATTCCGTTTATGTCTTCCATTTTTAAGTCGGGAGCAATTTCGCCAATTAAATTTGGTTTTAATTTTTTTACCCTGTCGCTAATTTTGCTTAATAATGTTGAATCAGCCCACCAGCATTCGTTTTTAAGATAGTAACGTTCTGCAAGGCTTACAAATATTCTGTCCATTCCCATTATTTGTGATGTTTCAAAATAGTTTACTGAAAATACAACTATATATTGAAAAAAATATTTGTTTTTACGAGAAAGCTCAATAACTTTTATGGTTTCTTTTGTAAGTGAATCGGGGTTCATTATAACAATATTCTTATAAAAATCCTGAAGCTTTTGATGAATAAAAGGAGTTCTTAATAATCTGTCGTCAGAAAAATCTACATTGTCCCAATAATGATCTTTATGATAAACATATTGGTATAATCTGATAAGCGAATCTCTTTTTGGAGTATTTTCTGGCAAATTAAATTCAGGAATTTCAATAGGAGTTAATACTTTTAATATTTTAGTTAATAATGTATTCGGATTGTTTTTTATTGTATTTTGCCAAAATACTTTACGCTTTTTATCTATTTCTAATGCTATATTTTTGTAATATTCGCTCGAATCTTTATTGTTTTTATGTAGGTTATGCTTTTCCTGAATAGACTTCATTTGTTTTTCTAAACTCATCATTGCGTGTTGCCATTCGAAAAATAGCGAATTTTCATTGCTTCCGCTTACTTTTATGTTTTTAATAAAATCAGAAGTATCTGTTTCAATTGTCATTTGCTGAATATTATCCATTAAAAATTCAAAGTATTTTCGTTTTAACGATGGTACAATTACAACATATATTCCGCCATCGAGTTTTTTATTGCCATTAAAAATAGCCCAACCGTTATTATCAACTATGGTAGTATCATCGGCATACATTTTATCGGCAAAGTGATGTCCTAATAATAAAGTATCTTTTTCTTTTAATCCTTTAATTTTGATTTTAATTTTATAACCATCCTGCGAATAAATATTCTGAAAAACAAACAAAAAGCAAACTAAAAGAACAAACGTTCTCATAACTACATAATTTTCACAAAAGTATTACTTATTGAATAAAATTAAAAGAATTGAGCAAAAATTATTTTTTCATTTCAGTTATTTTAACAAACTTTATGCAAAAGTTCATTTTAAAAAAATGGTTTTATTTTTGTAGTAAATTAAACAATTAAATTTTATATTCTATGAAAAAAATTATGATTATAACCTTAATTATACTTTTTTTTACAAAAATTAATGCACAGATTGTATATAATTGTCAGTATAAGAGTGATGCTGAAATTAAAGTATATGTTGCAAAATACAAAAGTGATGCCGATTTAGTTGTTTTTAAATGTAAATACAAAAGCGATGCAGTAGGCAATAAAGGATTATGGTATTTTGCCCAGTATAAAAGCGATGCAAAAAAGAAAATATATTTTGTAGATTATAAAAGTGATGCCGATTTGATTATTTATTTTTCTGAATATAAAAGTGATGCTGGCTGGATAAAAAAAGAAAAACAACATTTAATGTTTTAAGATTCTAAATTTAATAAGCGTATGAAGAAAAAATTTTTATTATTGATATTTTTTACTTACCAATTAGCATCTTATTCACAAGTTGTTTACTCTTGCAATTCAAAATACGATGCAGATGTAAAAGTATTTGTTGCTGATAGTAAATACGACGCCGATTTAGTTGTTTTCAAAGTATCATCAAAATACGATGCTGTAGAAAATAAAGGATTGTGGTACTTTGCAAATTCAAAATATGATGCAAAAAAGAAAATATTTTTTGTAGAATCTAAATACGATGCTGATCTTATTATATACTTTGCAGAAAGCAAATACGATGCAGGTTGGAGAAATAAAGAGAAAATGCACTTAATGTATTGATATTAATCAAAAACAAAAAATTAAAATCTGCTAAAAAGCATTTGTTTTTTTCTATTTAAAAACTACTTTTGAATGTCTAAATTTCTAATAATTATTTTATGGCAAAAGTTAGAGGAGCTATTGTTGTTGACGTTGAAAAATGTAAAGGATGCGGTGTGTGCGAACCAGCCTGTCCACAGAATGTTATCCAACTAGCAAAAGAAGTAAATGGTAAAGGCTATCATTATGCTTATATGCATGTTCCAGAAGACTGTACAGGATGTACTAACTGTGCAATAGTATGTCCTGATGGTGTAATCACTGTTTACAGAGTTAAAGCAGAAACTGTTTAAATAAATATTTATGGGTGAATTAAGATTAATGAAAGGGAACGAAGCATTTGCAGAAGCATGCATACGTGCCGGTGTAGATGCTTATTTTGGTTATCCTATTACTCCACAATCGGAAGTTATTGAATATTTAATGGCAGAAAAACCATACGAAACAACAGGTATGGTAGTACTTCAAGCCGAAAGCGAAATAGCTTCTATAAATATGTGTTATGGAGCATCTGGGGCAGGTTTTTTGCCAGCTACTTCATCTTCTAGTCCGGGAATTAGCTTGAAAATGGAAGGAATATCATATATGTCTGGAGCAGAACTCTTTTTGATAGTTTTGAATGTTGTAAGAGGTGGTCCTGGGCTTGGAGATATACAACCTGCACAAAGCGACTATTTTCAAGCAGTAAAAGGTGGTGGGCATGGAGATTACCGTTTGTATATTCTTGCACCCTCATCGGTTCAAGAAATGGCCGATTTTGTTCTCATAGCAAAAGAAATGACTTTCAAGTACAGAAATCCAGTTATGATTTTAAGCGATGGCGTTATTGGGCAGATGATGGAAAAAGTTGAACTTTTTGAACCCATTCCGAGACGTACAATAGAAGAAATTGAAAAACAATGTCCATGGGCAACAACTGGAAAGAAAGCTAATCGCCAAAGAAACATTATAACTTCACTTGATTTAGACCAATATAAACAAGAAAAACATGTTCGTAAACTTATGGAAAAGTACGAACAAATGGAGCGAGAAGATGTTCGTTTCGAAGAATTTCAAACAAGCGATGCCGAATATTTGATTGTAGCCTATGGATCGAGTGCACGAATTTGCCAGAAAACTCTTGATTTAGCTCGCAATGAAGGAATAAAACTTGGTTTGCTCAGAGCAATTACTTTATTCCCATTTCCAAATAAAAGAATTAAAGAGTTAGCTAAGCAAGTAAAAGGCATTTTGGCTGTAGAAATGAGTGCAGGGCAAATGGTAGAGGATGTTAAATTGGCTGTTAATTGTTCGGTACCTGTAGAGCATTTTGGACGTACTGGTGGGGTTATTCATACACCAACAGAAGTTTTAGATGCTTTAAAATCAAAATTTTTAAACAAATAATTGTTTTTAATATGGAAATTAAAGATATTATAAAACCTGAAAATTTGGTTTACAAGAAAACTCGTTTATTAACAAGTAAGCCATTATCGTATTGTCCTGGTTGTGGTCATGGAACCATACACAGACTTATTATGGAAGTAGTAGAGGAAATGAATATTCAGGATAAAACGATAGGTATAGCACCTGTAGGTTGCTCTGTATTAGCATACGAGTTTATGGATATAGATATGCAACAAGCAGCTCATGGGCGAGCTACTGCATTAGCAACAGCTATTAGCCGATTATTACCAGATCGTTTTGTTTTTACATATCAGGGCGATGGTGATCTTGCAGCAATAGGCACAGCCGAAACTATTCACGCCTGCAATAGAGGAGAAAATTATATTATTTTCTTTGTAAATAATGGGATATATGGTATGACAGGTGGTCAGATGGCGCCAACCACTTTGCCAGGAATGAAAGCATCTACTTGCCCATTTGGTAGAGATACCAAAAT
>JBBIKO010000220.1:0-3918 GCA_037445415.1 Bacteroidota bacterium | reverse complement strand
GCCTCGTCAATGGCTTCATTCATGCATTCATGTAGTTTGTATTTGGGTTCAAGTATCCCAGGAGTATCTGAAAAAATAATTTGAAATTTATCTGTTGTATAAAATGCTTTTATACGATGTCGTGTTGTTTGAACTTTAGGACTTACTATACATAAATTTTCACCTAATAAAGCATTTAATAAAGAAGATTTTCCGACATTGGGATTACCAATAATATTAACAAAACCAGCCTTAAACATTTATTGATTTTATCTACAAAGTTAGTTAAAAGAGTGATATAAAAGCAATAAAAAAGTAATTAGCTTATAAATTTGCCATTTGCATATCGTAGTTTACTTGAAACTCTAGTTTACCGTTTTCGTTATACCAATTCCATAATCCTTTTCTAAAACCCATATTATATAATCCCATAGTTCTAATTATTCCGCTCTCGTACCAGTTTTTATAAATTCCGTGTTTTAAACCATTATAGTATTCTTGAATAAATTTAATTTGACCCTGTTTATAATATTCTATATGCTTATTATTTGGTTTAGTTTGTATGTATGATGAATTAAGTGTATCTGTATGAATGTTTTCTTGTTCATTTTGTTTTGTGCTACAGCTTGCTAGTAATATCAAAGCTAAATAAAACAAAAATGATTTTATCATAATTTTTTTTTTTCAAAAATAATCTAAAAAGTTCAAAAATACAATTTTTTTTAAAAAAATTTATAGAAAAAAATTTAATAATTTGCTTTAATTGATAACAATTATTTTTAAAAAAAGAAAAGGCTGTCATTAAAACAGCCTTCAACTAAGTTAAGTTTCTTTAATTTATTTAATTTTTATTTTTTTGGTATTCTCATACCATAGAACGATCTCCATACAAATAATAAAGCTATAACAAAAAAGATGTAACCAACGAAAGGTGCAATTGCTCTAAAGTCAGGTGTTATGGCTATTTCCATAGCTAATAGTCCGAACAATGTTGTAAATTTAATAATTGGATTGAGCGAAACGCTAGAAGTATCTTTATATGGATCACCTACGGTATCGCCAACAACTGTAGCAGCATGTAATTCTGTTCCTTTTTCTTTCAGGTCAACTTCAACAACTTTTTTAGCGTTGTCCCATGCACCGCCAGCATTAGCCATAAATACAGCCTGGAAAAGACCAAAAACTGCAATAGATATGAGATAACTAACAAAAAATGAAGCAGCTGCTGTAGCGGTAGTACTACCAACACCTGATGGTGCTGAAATAAATGCAAAAGCAAGTGAAAATGAAAAAATTGCAATAAATATATTTATCATTCCTTTTTGAGCGTATTGAGTGCAAATTTTTACTACTTCTTTGGAATTTTCTGTTGATGCTTTTAAACTTGCATTAGGATCGAGGTTAATGTTTTTCTTTATATATTCAACAGCTCTATATGCACCAGTAGTTACTGCTTGAATTGAGGCACCTGTGAACCAATAAATAACCGCTCCTCCTGCTATAAATCCTAAAATTGACCATGGGTTTAAAATATTTAATATTTGTTCAGGCTCTATTCCAAGTACGTTTTTAATAACTAAAATTAAAGAGAATATCATAGTTGTAGCACCAACCACTGCAGTACCAATAAGTACTGGTTTTGCCGTTGCTTTAAATGTATTTCCTGCACCATCATTTGCTTCCAAATAATGTTTTGCTTTTTCAAAATCAGGTTTGAAATTATAGTTATCTTCTATTTCTTTGCTAACATTTGGCCGCGATTCGATAAGAGATAATTCGTAAATTGATTGTGCATTATCTGTAACCGGACCGTAGCTATCTACCGCAATTGTAACGGGTCCCATTCCTAAAAAACCGAATGCAACAAGTCCGAATGCAAATACTGATGGATAAATCATAAAATTCTCTAATCCATAGTTGCTAGCTATGTAAGCAATAAACATTAAGATTATAAATACTATCCCTTGCCAAAATGCACTGTAATTTCCTGCTACTATTCCAGATAAAATATTTAACGATGGACCTCCTTCGCTCGAAGCTCTGACTACTTCGTTAACATGCTTAGATTTTGGACTGGTAAATATCTTAGTAAACTCAGGTATTAAAGCGGCACCGATTGTTCCTGCACTAATTATAACTGATAAAACAATCCATAAATTTTCTTGTATTGTTCCAAGAATAGAGGATGGTCCAATAAGAAAATAGCTTGCAATGAATGTTGCAATTATAGAAAAAATTGAAGTTATCCAAACTAAATTTGTTAAAGGAATTTCAAAATCTAAATCAACGGCATTAGAATATTTTATTTTTGACAAATAACGATTTATCCAAAATGATAGTATAGAAGTAGCTACCATTAAAATACGCATAGCAAAGATCCATGTGAGTAATTCCATTTGATACTGTACATCAGCTACTGCTAATACGATAAAAGCAATAAGAGCTACACCCGTAACACCGTAAGTTTCAAAACCATCAGCAGTTGGACCAACACTGTCTCCAGCATTATCGCCTGTACAATCAGCAATTACACCTGGGTTTCGAGGGTCATCTTCTTTAATGTTAAAAACAATTTTCATTAAATCGCTTCCGATGTCGGCTATTTTTGTGAATATTCCGCCTGCTATACGCAAAGCACTTGCACCAAGCGATTCGCCTATTGCAAATCCAACAAAACTTGCACCAGCATATTCACGTGGAACAAATAATAAAATAATAAGCATCATAATTAACTCAACAGAAATAAGCATTACACCAATACTCATTCCAGCATCGAGAGGAATATTTAGTAATTTTAGGGGTTTACGTTCTAATGCTGCAAATGCCATACGGCTATTTGCTAGTGTATTCATTCGAATACCAAACCATGCAACACCATATGAACCTAATATACCTATTATTGTCCAGAAAAGTATAAGTAAAACTCCACCAAAGGAACTATGCTGTAAGTATCCAAAATAGAAAGCAATAATAGCAGCAATTATTAAAAATAATAATGTTAAAAAACGCCCTTGTTGAATAAGGTAGATTCTACATGTTTCAAAAATTATATTAGCTACTTCGAGCATAGAGCTATGAGCTTTGTATTTTTTTACTTTATAAAATTGATACAACCCAAATAACATCCCAAGTATTGTGATAATGAGGCCTATCATCAACAAATTATTTTGGCCTGATGTTAATTCCGGTACTTTTAAATTTGCATCACTTCCACCAAACATTAAAATTGGTAAAAACATCGTAACTAATGCTAAAACTTTTCTTTTCATAACCTTTATTTAATTTAACTTATGCTATAAAAAATGTTATAAAACATATAATTTGCAACAAAAGTAATACTTTTTTAATATAATTGAAAGTAATTAGTGTAAATTATTTTACTGTTTATTTCTAATTGGCTGAAATTTCTGGTTTAACATTTTGTAACAACATAAGTTTTGGCTAATTAGAACTTTACGTTGTATTTCTTATTTAAAAAATGTACTTTTGTAATACAGAAAATAGTTTTTTTGTATGAAAAATGTAACAATATTAGGTGCAGGTTTAGTTGGAAATGCTATTGCTATTGAATTAGCAAAATCATTCGATGTAACATCTATTGATAATAACGAGAAAGCTTTAGAAAAATTAAAGTCAAAATGCTCAAAAATTAAAACTATACAAAGTGATTTAAGTAAAGAAGAAAATATAATCGAATTGACAAAAGATGCTGAAATTGTTGTAGGGTGTTTGCCAGGCTTTATGGGTTTTTATACCAACCAGGTTCTTATAAAACAAAGGAAAAAAGTAGTTGATATTTCTTTTTTTCCAGAAGATATGTTTGAGTTAGACATTATTGCAAAAGAAAATAATGTTTGTGTAATTGTTGATTGCGGGGTAGCTCCAGGAATGGGAAATATAATTCTTGGTTATCATAGTAAGCGAATGAAGGTTGAGCGA
>JBBIKO010000219.1:0-3983 GCA_037445415.1 Bacteroidota bacterium | reverse complement strand
TTTAAATCGCCACCCTTAACTAATCCGTTTTTTGCTAAGTGTTTTAACTCATGCAGAAAGACAAATGTACGACATTTTGAAACTTCATCTTTATATAAAGAAAGACTGGGGAGTGAAGCATATTGATTTTTTAAAATATCGGAAGGATAATCAATTAGTACTGTTACATTAAATTGTTCGTCGGGAAGAATAATAAACTCGCTTCCTGTTTCATTAACTGTAAATGAAATAGGTTGTTTTATCTCAAAAAAACTTTTTGCTTGATCTTGTTCAAATAAACCAATAGATAAGATACCATTAACAAAATCATCGGAGCTCCCATTCATAATAGGAACTTCTTCGCCATTTAATTCTATAAGAAGGTTGCCTATTTCTAAGCCGTAAATAGCGCTAAGCAAATGCTCAACTGTGTGAATTATAGCGCCATTTTCTGATATAGAAGTTCCGCGTGCAGTTTGAATTACATTCTCAACCAGTGCTCTTATTACTGGATTCCCTTCTATATCAACTCGTTGAAAAACTATACCATGATTTACAGGTGCTGGCTTAAGAGTAATTGAGCAAAATGTGCCTGTATGCAAACCATTTCCAGAAAAGGTAACAGGCATTTTTATTGTATGCTGCATTTTTCCTATCATCTTTTCAGAATTTAAAAATTGTGCACAAAGATAGCTCAAATATATGATTTTCAAAAATATTTATTTTTTATTGATTAAACGGGTTAATTTGCTTTACTTGCAATGATATAAAAAAGTTAGCGGCAAGTGTTTTAGAACCCGCTGACAACATATAACGATAAGAAAACCAAAATTATAAATTGGATTTGAAGTTATTTGAACAATACTATTTTATTATTCGAATATATCCTCTTTATTTAGACCATTAATTGAATTCTTCCGCTCAATCAAATAAAATACGAAATGAATCAATAATCCAATCCCCCAGAAGAGAGCTATGATATAAACAATTTTAATACTTTCAAAATGTGAATGAAAGCCAAATAAAAACCATAATACTGATACCAAATTGAAAAGGAAATATGTTACAAAATGAAAACGGAATCCAATGTCATATAGCGGTAGAATATCATAATCCCTTTTACCGAAGAACCAACCTATAAAAAAATTGAAGAAAAAGTATATTACAGCTATAATCCATATTAGATTATATGAACGGTTTTCAATGGACTCACTCAAACTATAGCGGAAAACTATAGCACCAATGAAAAATAAAACCGTAAAATACATAAGATTTCTAGTTAATGCTTTCATTTTTTATCCTCCTTATTAATTAAGTTTTTAATGCGTTTGTTAAAAAACAGTGAAATATTCCGCTCAATAAAACTATCAAGTAGCTTTTGACCCATTTCTGTTAAGAAATAATATTTGCGTTCAGGTCCTTTGTTGCCTGCACCAGCTTCAAAATCAACAACTCCGACATGCTGATATTTTCTAAGATTGCGATAGAGACTTTGACTTTCACACGTCATTGTATTTCCAGATTGCTCTTCAACAAAAGTTTTTATTTCATCAACATATTTTTTACCATCTTTCAAGGAAAGAAAAATCCATAGAGTCAGCTGACCTTTTTTATATGTTTCTTCCCATGCTGATAATAATTCAGATAATTGATTACTTTTACCCATGATATATTCTTTTTGTATTAATCAACTTGTACAATACAAAGATAATAGCTAAAATTTAAAAAAGCAAACAAATTGCATAAAAAATGACAGCTATAAACCACCAGCCGCTAACAAATGGTATAGTGCATGCGGGTTTCAGCGGTTTTCGAAGGTTTATGGCTCGTAAAAAAAGTCGGTGTAAACTGATAGGAAATCGCCTCGTAATCCCGCACGACACCATACCATAAAACGATAAAAATATTTTAATTGCTTTTTTTAAAAGACACATGTTTTCATATTATGGAATTTTAAAAAATTGACAGATATTTGTAAAAATTTATTTTATGATTGTAAAATATTTAAAAATAAGGATATTGTGGGTATTTGTTATCCCATTTTTTTTGCAAGGATGTTTCTTTGTAAAAGCATTGTATTATCAAACAGCAGGAATTTACGATTATAAAATTTTTCATAATAATACAATTAAAGCATCTGATAAACCAATTTTTTTAAAAAAGTCTGCTTTCTACAATCAGAAAGAATTATCTAAAGTATATCTTGACGAATTTTTAAAATACAAAACAACGGCTTTTTTAGTTATAAAAAATGATTCACTATTATATGAGAAATATTGGGCTGATGGTGGTTCAGATGTTATATCCAATTCTTTTTCAGTTGCCAAAAGTATAACTGGTTTGCTTATAGGATTTGCTATTCAAGAAGGTAAAATTAAATCTGTTGATCAATATGCATGCGAATATTTGCCCGAGTTTTATAGTGTTTGTAAAAAGCATATTAGAATAAAAGATTTGTTGACAATGAGTAGTGGATTAGCTTGGGACGAAAGATATTTTAGCCCTTTTAGTAAAACAACAAAGGCTTATTATGGTTGCAACTTGTATAATCAGATGATGAATTTAAGAGTTGTGCATACACCAGGATATACTTTTCGATATTTAAGTTCAAATACGCAATTATTAGGATTAATTCTAAAAGAGGCAACAGGTAAAAGTTTAAGCAAGTATGCTGAAGAAAAATTGTGGCAGCCAATTGGAGCAGAAAATGATGCACTTTGGATGCTTGACAGAAAAAACGGAGACGAAAAAGCATATTGTTGTTTTAATGCAACTGCAAAAGATTTCGCAAAAATTGGCCTTTTGATGCTTCACGAAGGCGAATGTAATGGGCAACAAATAATTGATAAAGAATATATTCGTCAAAGTATCACACCTGCAAAAAATCTTACCGATAATGAAGGCAATAGTGTTGATTTTTATGGTTATCAGTGGTGGCTATTAAAATATAAAGATATGAGCATAACTATAGCATGGGGATTATACGGGCAATTTATAATAATTATTCCAGAAAAGCAAATGGTAGTAGTTCGATTAGGGCATAAGTCAACAAAGAAAACCATAGGGCATTTTTCAGCAGACTTATATATGTATATTGATGCAGCATTGTATATTTCGAGTGAAAATTAAGAAATTATTAAAATTAATTTTCTTTACTTGAGAGGTATCGTTCAGCATCAATAGCTGCCTTACAACCGCTTGCAGCCGCAGTTATTGCCTGGCGATAATGCTTATCTTGAACATCACCACAAGCAAAAACGCCTTCAACGTTTGTGTGTGTGCTTCCAGGCTTTGTAATTATATAACCACTTTCATCGGTTTCTATAAAAGATTTAAAAATTTCTGAATTTGGATGATGTCCAATTGCAACAAAGAAACCTGTAACATCTATTCGTTTTTCGTTACCGATTTTATCTGTTAATATAACTCCATTAACACCTTTTTCGTCTCCAACAATTTCTTTTGTTTTATGTTCAAAGAAAATTTCGATATTGGGTGTATTGATTACTCGCTTTTGCATTGCTTTAGAAGCTCTTAAATGATCTTTTCTAACAATCATGTACACCTTTCGGCAAATTCCTGCCAGATACGATGCTTCTTCGCAAGCAGTATCGCCACCTCCAACAACTGCTACATCTTGTTCTTTGTAAAAAAAGCCATCGCATGTAGCACAAGCAGAAACTCCCATCCCCTTGTATTTTTCTTCAGAAGGTAAACCTAAGTATTTTGCTGTTGCTCCTGTTGCTATAATAACTACTTTTGCCTCAATAATTTTTTCGTCGTCTATCCATACTTTATGTATAGGTCTAGTAAAATCAACACGTGTAGCCATTCCAAAACGAATGTCTGTACCAAATCTTTGTGCTTGTTTTTTCAAATCTTCCATCATCACTGGACCAGTAACTCCATTAGGATATCCGGGAAAATTTTCTACTTCGGTTGTTGTTGTAAGTTGTCCTCCTGGTTGGAGCCCCTCATATAATACTGGATGCAAGTTAGCCCTA
>JBBIKO010000218.1:0-4002 GCA_037445415.1 Bacteroidota bacterium | reverse complement strand
CAATTACTCGAATGTAAACCTAACGAAGCACATTACAATTTAGTTAAATTAGAACAGTATTTTGATGTTTTTATAATAACTCAAAATGTTGATGATTTGCACGAACGAGCAGGTAGTAAAAATATATTACATTTACATGGTGAATTAAGAAAATCGCAAAGTACAGTTGATCATAATTTGATATATGAAATAGATGGTTGGGAATTAAAATGGGGTGATAAATGCGAAAAAGGAAGTCAATTGCGTCCATATATTGTATGGTTTGGAGAACCTGTTCCTAAAATTGTAGAAGCCGAAAAAATTATTGAAACTACTGATATTTTTGTTGTTATTGGAACTTCTTTACAAGTTTATCCAGCAGCAGGATTACTTCATTATGTAAAACCGAATGTTCCTATTTACATTGTCGATCCTAACGACATATTTTCTTGGCGTAAAGCCATTCATATTAAAGAAAAAGCATCAATTGGGACTAAAAAACTAATGGATATATTAATAAATCAATAAATTTACTTTTTTACAACAAATTTTTCGGTTCCTATAATTATCCCATTAACATTAAAATGCACAAAATAAATACCATCATTTAAAGAATTAACAGGTATGGTTGCTAAATTAGAACTAGCGTTTACCTTAAAAGACATTATTTTTTTTCCTGATATATCATATATTTCTATAAAACCAATTAGACCTGCCTGTAACGAAAATGGAATATTTATTTCTTTTGATGCAGGATTAGGATAAGGTATATTTAATTTATCTAATGAATTTGCAGAAATACTTTGACCAGTTGCATCATACTTAACATAAAACCAAGCCGTATCAGCATCTCTTACATCAAAAGTGTACATAATAAGTGCTTCTGAGGCAATATTGTTAGGGAAAAAATGACCCGAGAAATCGTTTACAGTAGCATTTGGAGCTATATTCATTGGCTGCGATACACTTGTATTAGGAGGATAACACAAATTTGCCCAACAAAATACATTTTGCGTCCCACTTGTTGCACTAGTAACCCATTTTCTGCATATAACTTCTATTGTTGAGTTTGTTAGATTTTTTACTTTTACATGTGCTATTATTTCAGATGTTTGATGATTACCATAAACTTTTACAGTATCACCATTTTGCAATACATTATCATTATTATCTAAAAACTGTACAGCTTGCGATAATACATTTGCTGAAAAAAAACAAATAATTACCAAAAACGAAACAAAATATTTAGTCATAGTTCTTTTTTTCAAAAATACATATTATTTTTGAATTTTAAACCATAAATTTTAAGTTATGAAAAGATTATTTTCAATTTTATTTATTAGCTTTTTAGCTAATATTGGTATTATTAAAGCCCAATTACCTGATGGTAGCATTGCTCCCAACTGGACTTTAAAAGACATAAGTGGTAATAATCACACCCTATACAATTATTTAGATCAGGGCAAACGTGTTATTTTAGATTTTTCAGCTGTATGGTGTGCTCCTTGTTGGTCGTATCATACTAATGGAGCTTTAAAAGATGTATACAACCTATATGGACCTTCTGGCAGTGTTAATCAAACAATGATGGTATTTTTTATTGAAGGAGACGAAGGAACAATTGCTCAACTTAATGGGGGTACAGGTTCGCAAGGGAACTGGGTACAAGGAACACCTTATCCTATTATTGCTACTTGTCCACCACCAGATGGAAATGGGAATTCTGTTTCAGCTGCTTACGAAATTAGTTTTTTCCCAACTATTTACACTGTTTGTCCTGATAGAACTATTTATGAATCAGGACAAAAAACAGCTTCACAACATTATTCATTTGCAAATACAACATGTTTGCCGTTAACAACAACAACTGATGATGTTAAAGCTTTCAAGTTAACCGTACCAAATTTTGTATATTGTTCGGGAAGTTTTAATTCAGTTCTTACAATACAAAATTATGGAAATGCAAATCTTACTTCTTGTAATATCGTTGTAAAACTTAACAACAACACTATTCAAACTACACAATGGACAGGAAACTTGGCACGATATGAAACCGCAGATGTTCAATTAAACAGTATAAGTGGACTTTCAGATGGAAATTATACTTTAACAGTTGAACTATCACAACCAAATAATAATCCCGACGAAAATTCATCAAATAATACTATTTCTAAAACATTTAATTCAATGGTCAACCCATTTGCTTTACCTCTTTCACAAAATTTCTCTGGAACAACGTTTCCACCAGCTGGATATGATAATATTGACGCTACAAACGATGGTTACAAATGGAAAAGAAGTTCAACAGCCGGCTACAATGGTGCTGGGTCTATGTACATTGAGTTTTATAATATATCTAGTGGAAATTATGATGATTTCGTATTGCCTTTAATTAGCTTTTCAAATATCAGCAATCCTCAACTTTCGTTCTGGATAGCCCATAGAAGATACAGCGCTAGCTACAGCGACAAGTTACAGGTAGATATCTCAACAAATTGCGGTCAAACATGGTCTCAGGTATGGATGAAATCTGGTGCAAATCTTGCTACAAACAGCAATTATACAACTACTAGCGATTGGAGACAAGAAACAGTTAATTTATCAACATACCAAGGACAAAACAATATTTTGCTCCGCTTCAGAGCTACAAGTGGATATGGTAACAATTGCTTTGTTGACGAAATTAACATTACGGGAACATCAGGTAATTCAATAACAAATTTAAATCCAATGATAGAAATATTCCCAAATCCTGCACAAAATACATTTTATATAACTAATGCACAAAATTCAACAATAGAAATAATAGATGTAGTAGGTAATATTATTACAAATCAGAAAGTAAATAATTCACTTGAAATAATTGAAACAATCAACATTGCAAATGGCACATATTTTGTCAGAATTATGAACAATAATGGTAATTATATTAAGAAATTAGTTATTAACAAATAGTTTATGAAATTGTTTTCTATAACAATGTTTTTGCTGCTGTCCGTATTGGCAGCAGCACAGACTTTTAAAGTACCCAACATTGAGCTTAAAACTATTAATGGGAAAAAATTTAATACCTCTGATATTAACAATATAGGCAAACCTGTTATTATAAATTTTTGGGCTACATGGTGCAAACCATGCATTAAAGAACTCACTGCCATTTCCGAAAAATATGAAAAATGGCAAGATGAAACAGGTGTTATTTTATATGCCATCTCTATTGACGACTCTAAAAGTATAAACAGAGTAGCCCCTTTTGTTAATGCTAAAGGTTGGGAATATGTTGTATTACTCGATCAAAACAGTGACTTTAAAAGAGCAATGAATGTGATAAATGTACCACATTCGTTTATTTTAGATAAAAAGGGCAATATAATTTACCAACATACAACTTACGCCGAAGGAGACGAAAATAAAATGTACGAAATCCTTAAGAAAATTAGTAATGAGCAATAAACTATTTTTTTTGAATATAAAGAAAGTATGAATTTATTCTTGATAAATTAGTTATATTGTTCTTTTTTTTTAAATTAAATACTTTTGCTTTTTCTAAATTTTGAATATATGTTAATTAAAAGATGCTTTAAAGCTATATTATTATTGAATTTATTTTATCAAAACTTATCAGGTCAAAATACAAATGAAGGAGAAATACACGGAAATATTCAAATTGATGCTCAAACATACACTGCCGATAGCATAATAAACGCTCCAAATGTGCCTGAAAAAATGTTGCTCAATTCGTATGTAAACCTTGTTTATACAAGAGGAAAGTTTACAGCAGGACTTCGTTACGAAGCATATTTGAATACTATGCTTGGTTTTGATGCAAGATATAATGGTACAGGAATTCCATATAAATATGTTACATTTGATGACGAACAATTAGAAATAACTGCTGGTAGCTTTTATGAACAATATGGAATGGGCTTAATACTTAGAACATATGAAGAAAAAGCAATAGGTTATGATAATGCTTTCGAAGGTGTTAAAGTTAAATTTAATCCTTATAATGGAATTATTTTT
>JBBIKO010000217.1:0-4065 GCA_037445415.1 Bacteroidota bacterium | reverse complement strand
TTATAAATATAATACATACTTAAATATTAACTTTATATAATTAAATATATTTTATTGATATATTGGTTTTTAAACTATTAATTTTTTACAAATTTAAAGAGATGGAATTCTTAATTTAATATTTTACATATTTAAAACATATAGTTTAAAATCATTATTAAATTGCTTTACAAATGTATTTGTTATTTACTGTTGTAAACTATATTTACAATGGCATAAATTATTTCATGTGTATTAAAAATTTTTAAGTAATTTTGCAAAAATAGCTTAAAATGAGTATAGCATCTTCAGAATTAATTTTAAATTCAGATGGCAGTATTTACCATTTGCATTTAAAACCTGAACATATTGCCGACAATATTCTTTTAGTTGGCGACCCTGGAAGGGTAAAAATGATTAGTAAACATTTTTCAAAAATTGAAGTAGAAATTCAAAACCGTGAATTTTATACTCATACCGGTTATTATAAAGGGAAACGTATTACTGCCCTATCTACAGGAATAGGTACAGATAATATAGATATTGTTGTAAACGAGTTAGATGCTTTGGTTAGTATTGACTTTAATACTCGACAATTAAAAGAAAATAAAAAAAGTTTAAATCTTATTCGTTTGGGAACATCTGGCGGATTGCAAGAAGATGTTAAAGTTGATTCTTTTTTAGTAAGCGAAAAAGCCATTGGATTCGATGGTTTGTTAAACTTTTATGCTCAACGCGATGAAATATCGGAAAAAGACTTTGAAGAAAGTTTCTGTAATTACGTAAATTGGCATTATTATTTACCAAAACCTTATGTTGTATCGGCATCGGACGAACTTTTAAGTATTTTCAAAAACGAACATAAAACAGGTGTAACTATTTCTGCTCCGGGATTCTACGGTCCACAGGGTCGTGTATTACTATTACCTATAATTGATGCAGAGATAAACAATAAAATAGAGTCATTTAGATACAAGCATTATAAAATTACAAATTACGAAATGGAAAGCTCTGCTTTATATGGACTATCGAAACTATTAGGACATAATGCTCTAACCATTTGCGTAATTATAGCGAATAGAGTTAGTAAAACATTTTCAAAAGACTATAAACCAAGAATAGAAGATTTAATTTTATATACTTTAAATAAATTAACAGAATAATGTCTGAATTACTTGCAAAAATTCAATTACTTGACGAACCAGACGAATCATTATATTCAAAAATAAAAGAAAGTATTATAAATGACGGAATAGATGCAATTCCTTTACTGGAAGAAGTTTGGAGTAAAAGTTTAGATCCTTTAGTTCAAGAAAGGATTGAAGAAATAATAAAAACAATTCAGTTTATAAAATTAACACAAGAATTAAACGAATGGAAATATACAGGAGGAAAAGATGTAATTTACGGTGCATATTTGGTAGCGAAGTTTCTTTATGCTGATTTATCGTGGGCTAATGTTGAAAAAAAAATAGATCAAATTAAAAAAGAAGTATGGCTCGAGTTAAATCAAAATCTTACTGCATTGGAAAAAATCAGACTTTTAAACCACATTTTTTACGATGTTTATGGTTTTTCAGCTAATATGCTTCAACCAAATTCGCCACAAAATTACTTTATAAACAATGTATTAGATACAAAAAAAGGAAACGCTATTTCATTAGCAATTATTTATGTTGGTATTGCACAACGCTTAAATCTATCTGTTTTTGGAGTTGATTTGCCAAAAAACTATATAGCATGTTATGTTGATCATATCTCTGCTTTTGAAGCTTTTGGCGATAATCTTAATAATGCTGTTTTATTTTATATTAATCCGTTCAACAGAGGTGGTGTTTTCGGAAGAAAAGAGATAGATTTTTTCTTAAAACAAGCAAAAATTAAACCAATTTCTGAATATTATACTCCTGCTTCAAATTTAAAAGTAATTCAACGCCTTATTTCTAACCTTACGATTACATACGAACAAATGGGATTTATTGAAAAAGCCAATGAATTAAACAATCTTTTAAATATTCTTGAGTAATTGTGTATATAATTATAGTTTTACATATATTCTTGCTAATTTTCAAATAAATACGATTTTATTATAATTACAGTATATCTGTTTTCATCAAAAAAAATATAATGTAAAATTTATACAGAATTTTGTAACAATATACAAGATTTAATGTTTTATCTTTGATAAAAAAACTATGAAATTAAAACATAAATTAGCAATTAGCGATAATGGTTTTATTTTTGACCCTACAACAGGCGAAAGCTTTTCTATGAACAATGAAGCTATGACTATTTTAAATTTATTAAAAGAAGGAAAAAAAGAGAATGAAATAAAAGAATACTTTTTAAATGAATACGATGTAGATGAAACTACTTTCGATCGTTCGTATTTAGATTTTATTTCCATGCTTCGATATTATAACTTAATTGAAGAAGATGAAAAATAAAATTTGTATTGCTTTATCAGGATTGAATGCTACTGATAATCCAGGTCCTGGTATTCCTGTTGCCAGATCATTGAGAGAGTCTAAAGATTTTGCAAATAGTAGAATTATAGGTTTAGCATACGAAAATCTTGAACCTGGTATATATATGAACGGTGTAATAGATAAAACATATCAGGTTCCTTATCCCAGTGTAGGAAGTGAGGCATTAATTAAGCGAATTGATTATATACACGAGCATGAATCAATTGATATAATAATTCCAAATTTTGATGCAGAATTACATGCATTTATTACAAATGAAAATAATTTAAACACAAAAGGTATAGCAACATTTTTACCTACAATGAAACAATATGAAGAACGCCATAAAGCTAATTTGCCCGAATTTGGTAAAAAACATAATGTTTTAGTTCCACGATCAATAAATATAACTTCAATAAACGATATAGTTAAAATAGAAAAAGAATTTAATTATCCTGTTTTAATAAAAGGTAAGTTTTACGATGCCCATGTTGCATTTAATCCCGATCAAGCCATAATGTATTTCAACAAAATATCATCTAAATGGGGCGTTCCCATTATTGTTCAGGAGTTTATTCGTGGCACTGAAGTTAATGTTATAGCTTTAGGCGATGGAAAAGGTAATACGTATTCTGCTGTTCCCATGCGTAAACTATATATAACAGATAAGGGCAAAGCATGGAGTGGTATCTCTATTGACGACAATAATCTTATTAAATTAACCCATCACATAATAGATTCTACAAAATGGCGTGGTGGAATGGAATTAGAAATAATTAAGACCAACGATAACAAATATTATCTAATAGAAATAAATCCAAGAATTCCTGCATGGGTATATTTTGCTGTTGGTGTTGGACAAAATATTCCTGAAACTCTTGTAAAACTTGCTTTAAATATTCCTATAGAACCATACAAAACATACAATATAGGTACTATGTTTATTCGATATTCATGGGATATGATTGTCCCATTAGAAAAATTTCAACAGTTATCAACATTAGGAGAAATAGAAAATTAAAATATATATGGAAAAGAAAATATTTGAACGTCCAATTATAAAAAAAGTACAAATAGGCATACCAAGTAAATTTGGACTTAGAAGTGAATATAGCCCAATAAAAGAAATAGATGGTGTACTTGTAAAAGATTTAATCCAAAAATTTGGAAGCCCACTTTATGTCTTTTCAGAAAAAACTATTCGTGAAACATACAGCGAAGCCCATAAAGCTTTTACAACAAGATACCCAAAGGTTCAGTTTGCATGGTCATATAAAACAAATTATCTAGATGCTATATGTAAAATTTTTCATCAAGAAGGGAGCTGGGCTGAGGTTGTTTCAGGCTTTGAATATCAAAAAGCATTAAAAAATGGCATTCCCGGAAACCAAATTATTTTTAACGGACCATATAAAACAAAAGAAGATTTAAAATTAGCAATAGAAAATCAAAGTTACATTCATATAGACCATTATGATGAATACTACACTTTAATTGAACTTGCAGAAGAAATGAAAAAACGGCCACAAGTAGCTGTAAGAGTCAACATGGATACTGGCATATATCCGCAATGGTCAAGATTTGGTTTTAATTACGAAAATGGAGAAGCTTGGGAAGT
>JBBIKO010000216.1:0-4067 GCA_037445415.1 Bacteroidota bacterium | reverse complement strand
AATATGTATGTTTTGAATAATATCTGTTATTTTGATATCTGGTTGTTTGGGTTTAATTTGTGAATATGCCCATGCCGTTGAAATATGTAAATTATCTTTAACAATAACAATGAAATATTCGGATAACGAAAAGTTAATATGTTTTAATAAATTTCCTTTTTCTGAAGCAAGCGACGGCCTATTGTATATGAAAAAAGAACAATCGCTTCCTAATTCAGCAGCAAGTTGAGATAATTTTTCTAATTTAATATTAAGTTGAAAAATTTCATTAAGCCCTTTAAGTACAAATGATGCATTCGATGAACCTCCGCCTAAGCCCGATCCTAAAGGAGTATTTTTGTATATTATTATATGTACATTTGGAATAGAATAATGTTTTTTTAGCAGTTTAAATGCTTTGAAACATAGGTTTTCTTCTATATTTCCTTCAATTAAGTGTCCGTAATTAGTTAATTTGAAAGTTTTTGAGGGTAATATTTCAATTATATCGCAAAGCTCAATAGGATAAAAAATACTTTCTATGTTGTGAAAATTATCGGGCCTTTTGCTGATAATGTTTAATCCAATATTTATTTTTGAATTAGAAAAAATTATCATTAATTTTATTAAATTATAATACTTTAATACCCAAAACTGTAATATCGTCAGTTTGCTCACATTCTCCCTCTTGCATCCATTTAGAAATTTCTTTATCTAATATCACATTTTGTTTGTGCATACTTAGATCTTTAATATTGTAAAGCAAAGTTAAAAACCTTTTTTGAAGAAATTTTTTCTTTTCTTTTCCTCCGAATTGGTCTCTATATCCGTCAGAGTTTAAATAAAAAATATCGCCTTTATTCAATTGTATTTCGTGATTGGTATAACTTCTCATTTTTTCGTAGATTGCAACAGGCATTTTGTCGCCTTTTATTTCGATAGGTTCTTTTGCATCAACAGGAATGTAAATAAGATTGTTGTTTGCTCCGGAAAACTGCATTTCTAATGTTTCACAATTAATTGCTACTATTCCTATATCCATACCATCTTTTTGCTCATTATTTTTTCCTTTTTGTTGAAGAGAAAAAATGACCTCTTCCCGCAGTACTTCTAAAACCTCAGAAGTTTTTGTGATTTCTTTTTTTCGTACAATTTCGTTAAGTAAGCTGATACCCAACATACTCATTAAAGCACCAGGCACACCGTGTCCCGTACAATCTGAAACTGCTATTATTAAGTAATTGTTGACATAAGCAGACCAGTAAAAATCTCCAGAAACTATGTCCTTGGGTTTATATAAAACATCATAAGCAAAACGAGAAGGTATATTGGTTTCAATAATATTTGAAAGTGGCCTTAAAACAGCTTTTTGAATATAATTAGCGTATTCAATGCTTTCTTTTGTGTTTTTGTGTATTTTTTCAATATGTATCTTTTGACTTAGTACAATATCTCTTTGAATTTCAATTTCATTTTTTTGAATTTGTATTTCGTTGTAAGCAGAATTAAGTAGTTTATTTTTTTCTTCTAATTCGTATTTCTGTTTTTTCAATATTTTATGGGCCTGCTTTATTTTAACAAACATTTTGCTAATTGTTACAAGCGATATAGAAGCAATAATTAAAAAAATAACAATAGAAATGATAATAGTTTTTTGCCGTTTCTGTTCTTCTTGGGCTTTTTCTAAAGTAACTTGTTTTAACTTATTTTCTTTGTCGAGCTTATCAATTATTAACTGTTTCTTTTCTGTTTCATATTGAACTTTAGCTTCAGCTATGGCTTTTATTTTTTCATCACCAAATAATGAATCTTTTATAGATTGATAAAGCAAAGAATATTTAAAAGCATTATAATAATCGTTTTTTTCTGCATAAATATGTTGCATATGATTATACAAGTTGTCTTTAATAGATAAAATATTATATTTTTTACAATGTTCTTCTGCTTTTTTAGCGTATTCAAAAGCTTTATTTAAATATTCGTTTTTTTTGTTTTTTTTGTATAGTCTGTTATAAAGCCCTGCTATATTGTTGTATATATTGCCGTATGATTTAACTTTTTTTTGTTGTTTGTAATATTCAATTGATTTTTCATAGGCTTCAATTGCTTTATTAAATTGATATAAACAAGCATAACAAACGCCAAGGTTGTTGTAATATTTGGCTAAAATATTTATATTGTTTTTTCTTTTAAAATAACTGATAGCTGAATCTATTAGAGGAATTGATTTTTCATATTCTTTTTGCTGAATATATACTGCGCCTATCATTCCTAAAACTAAAAAAATTCCATTACTATCTGCTATTTTGCGTTTTATTTCTAAAGATTTTTTGTAATTATTTAACGCTTCGTTAAAATCATTTGTAACAATTTGTGAATTTGCTATATTATTATAAAGAGAAGAAAGAGTTTTTAATGAATTTTTATTCTCAGATTTACTATAAAATAATTGTTTCTCTTTAATTCTAAGCGCTTTATAATAATGTTCAATAGCTTTTTGATATTCACCAATGTCTAAATAATAGGTAGCTATATTATTGTTTACCACAACAAGTCCATCAACGTAACTGTTTGATAATGAGTCAAACTTGTACGGTAATTGGAAATAACTATTCGCTAGTTTGTAATAGTACAAAACGGTGTCTTTATTCTTATTTTCGTAATCTCTTGCAGTATAATTATAGTAATCGCCCATTATAGCATAAGCTTCAATATTATTTGGAAAAGGTTTTAATAAATGGTTTGCTATTTTTAAAATCAATTTATTGTGTAAAGAAGATTGATATTTATCGTTTTTTGTTTCAAACAGAACTTTTCTTGCAACAAGAGATTGTAATATCATTCTGGCAAAGAATAATTTTTTGTCTAATTTTTTTTCTTTTTTATAAGCATTGTATGAAGTAGTTACAACTTTGTAATGATAATATATTGAAGAGTCTATATTTTTATCATTATAGGCTTTTGCTATATTTGTTAATAATTGTACTTTTTCTGAATCGGATTTAGAAGATTGAAATTTAGTTAAAATAGAATCTATGTTTGAGAATGCTAAATTTTGTAAGCAAATAAAAATAAAAATAAAAATAAAATAAATAAGCTTCACATCAAAAGTGTTATGCTGTAAATTTAAGTATTTTATGTTAAAGCAAAAAATATTATTTTTGCTATGAAAGTATGATTATAAATTTTAGGGAAATATTAAGCAAATATTGGGGATTTCAAAATTTCAGAGAATTGCAGGAAGAGATAATACGCTCTGTCTATCAAGGTAAAGATACTTTAGCCTTACTTCCAACAGGAGGCGGCAAGTCAATAACTTTTCAAGTACCTGCATTAGCAAAACCAGGCCTATGTCTTGTTATTTCGCCTTTAATTGCTTTAATGAAAGATCAAGTAGAAAATTTAAAAAAGCGTGGAATAAAAGCATCTTTAATAATTTCTGGAATGTCGCAATACGAAATATTAAAAACACTTGATAATGCTACATTTGATAAAGAAATGAAATTTTTATATGTTTCACCAGAACGATTAGAAACATCTTTATTTAAAGAAAGAATAACTTCCTTGAAAATAAATTTAATTGCTGTTGACGAAGCTCATTGTATATCGCAATGGGGATACGATTTCAGACCATCGTATTTGAACATAGCTGAAATTAGAGAATTTTTACCAGGTGTACCAATTTTGGCTTTAACTGCTACTGCAACACCAGAAGTAATTGAAGATATTCAAGAAAAACTTAAGTTTAAGTCAAAAAATGTTTTCAAAAAATCGTTTGAACGTAAAAATCTAACCTATTTTGTAAAACACACAGATACCAAAATAAACGATTTAATAAGTTATTGTAAAGAACATAAAAACACTGGGATAGTTTATGTGAGAAATAGAAGAAAAACATTTGAAATATCTCAATTACTTAATAAATATGATTTAGTGTCAGATTATTATCATGCTGGATTAACTATTGAAGAAAGAAACAAAAAGCAAGAAGCATGGAAGAACAATAAAACAAGAATTATAGTTGCAACAAATGCATTTGGAATGGGTATAGATAAACCTGATGTTCGCTTTGTTATTCATTTCGATTT
>JBBIKO010000215.1:0-4107 GCA_037445415.1 Bacteroidota bacterium | reverse complement strand
CGTCTTGAAGCTGCCAAAATGGCTGTTGAGCGTCTTATAAACAAATTAGAACATAACCGCATTGGATTAATTGTTTTTGCAGGCGAAGCATTTGTTCAGCTCCCTATTACAAGCGATTATTTGTCGGCAAAAATGTTTTTAAATACAATTTCACCCGATTTAATTACTATACAAGGAACAAATTTTGCCGAAGCAATAGAACTTGCAACCCGTTCGTTTAGCACGCAAGAAAAAGAAACTAATAAAGTTCTTATTATTATTTCAGATGGGGAAGACCACGAAGGCGGAGTTATTGAAATGGCAAATTTAGCACAACAAAAAGGAATTATTATTCATACAATAGGAATGGGAAAACCAGAAGGTGCACCTATCCCCATTATCAACAAATTTGGGAAAAAAGACTATAAAGTAGATAAAGATGGTAACATCGTCATTACTAAAGCTAACGATCTGTTGCTTCAACAAATAGCTACAGCTGGAAACGGTATTTATGTTAGAGCAACAAATACATCAACCATATTAAACGAAATTATTGCAAGAATTGAAAAATTAAATACAATTGAAAACGAAACAGAAATATATGCCGATTATGAGCATCAATATCTATATCCACTCATATTAGCCTTTATTTTTCTAATAATCGAATTCTTCTTTATTGAACAAACCACCAAATTTTCGGTATTAAAAAGTTTTAAAACATTTTCCTCTACTAAAACGTTTTTATTATTTTCATTTATTTTAATGCTTATTATTCCAAATCCTTCAATATCTCAAAACTATAAAAAAGAAATTAGAGAAGGCACTAATTATTATTTAAAAAATAAATTCAAAGAAGCCGAAGTTTCATATAGAAAAGCGTATAAATTAAACCCACAATCTTTTAAAAGTACCTATAATTTAGGAAATGCACTTTACAAACAAAATAAATTTGAAGAAGCTGAAAAACAATTTTTAGAAGCACCCACTAAATCAACTAATCCACAAGAAGAAGCAAAAGCTTATCACAATTTAGGTAACAATTATTTACTACAAAAAAAAATCGACGAAAGCATAGAAGCATATAAGCAATCATTAAGAAGAAATCCTACCGACACTCAAACAAAATACAATTTGTCGTATGCCCTTACGTTAAAAAAACAAATGCAAAATCAACAGCAACAAAATCAACAACAGCAAAATCAGCAGCAACAAAATCAACAACAGCAAAACCAACAACAAAAAGATAAAAAAGAAGAAAATATTTCGAAACAAGAAGCAGAACGAATGTTACAAGCACTTCAAAACGAAGAACAAAAAAAACAAGAAGAAGTAAAGAAAAAACAAGCAATTATTGGAAAACGTAATATTGAAAAAGACTGGTAATATGAAACATATAATAGCAATATTATCGTTAATTATTTTTTCGGAAACAATAGCACAAGATATTGCTTTAAAAGCCACTGCTCCATCAACAGTTTCTACAGGAAGCCAATTTAAAATTGTTTACTCTGTTAATGCCAAACCTTCATCTTTTAAAAATCCTTCATTCGAACCTTTTGAAATCCTTATGGGTCCAAGCACTTCAAGCAATACAAGCATAAGTTTCATTAACGGACAAATGACACAAGACGTTTCTTATAGCTATACCTTTTATCTAACTACTTCAAAAGAAGGAAAATTTACTATTCCACCGGCCGAAGTTGTTGTTAATGGTAAAACATACAAATCAAATTCTGTACAAATAGAAGTGATAAAAGGAAATGCAACACCTCCTGTCACAAGCAATCAAACACCTTCGAATGCTGCTGGGAATGCTTCTGCTAACGTATCTAACGAAGATGTATTTATACGAATTATCGTTAATAAAAATCACGTTTACGAAAGCGAACAATTAATTGCTTCAGTTTATATCTACACTCGTTTAAACATTGTTGGTTTTGAAGAATTAAAATTCCCAACAATGACAGGTTTTTGGAGTAAAGATTTAGAAACACCTAACCAAATACAACTAAAACAAGAATACATTAACGGACAACTTTATAACGTCGGGCTATTGAAAAGCTTAATTTTATCACCAACGCGTTCCGGTAATATAACAATTGACCCAGTTCAAGCTACTGTTGTAGTTCAACAACGAGTACAAAGCCGTAGAAGGAGCATTTTCGACGACTTTTTTGGCACATATCAAACTGTTTCAAAAAAATTAGTTAGCTCGCCTGTAACAATCCAAGTAAAACCATTACTACCAAACCAACCCGAACCATTTAGTGGCGGAGTTGGTAATTTTTCCCTTGAAACAAAAGTTGACACCGATAACTTAAAAATGAACGAAGCTTTTAATTATACAATTCATTTAAAAGGAGCAGGAAATATTAATCTGCTCGAAATTCCTAAACCCAAATTCCCACCCGATTTCGAAGTTTACGAACCAAAAACAACAGAAAATATAAACATTAAAGAAAGTAAAACACAAGGTACAAAATCTGTATCATACATTATTATCCCTCGACATCACGGACAATTTACTATTCCTGGTTTAACTTTTAATTATTTTGATTTGAATACGAAATCATATAAAACCATTCAAACAGAACCTATTAATATTCAAGTTTCAAAAGATTCTATACCAGGAACAATAGCAGTAATTAGCCAATTTTCAAAAAAAGATATTAGCATATTAGGTAGCGATATTCGCCACATAAAAACAAATGTTGAACCTTTGAAAAAAACTGATTTTTTCGTATATCAATCTTTAATTTACAAAGCAAGTTACCCTGTTGCACTACTAGTTTTACTAACACTCTTATATATTCGCAAAGAACAAATAAAACAACGCTCTAACATCATTGTTATGCGAAATAAAAAAGCTAATAAAGTTGCTAATAAACGTTTAAAACAAGCAAAAAAATTCTTAACAGAACAAAATAGCGAAAAATTTTACGAAGAAATTAACCGTGCTCTTTGGGGGTATATTAGTGATAAGCTAATGATTCCTACATCTGAGTTAAATAAAGAAGTAGTTATAGAAAAATTAAAAAATAAGAATGTTAATGACGAATTTATAGTAGAATTATTCAATACCATTGAAATGTGCGAATTTGCTCGATATGCACTATCATCTATAAATATTAGTATAGACAATATTTATAATCAGGCAACTAATCATATTAACCATCTTGAAAATTGTATATAAATGCTAATAACTATGAAATCTTTCAAATATATTATATTTCAATTTTTGTTTATAGTTACACTTATCATTAACTCTTATTCTAACTCTAATAATATTAACTTTAAATCTATACTCGATTCAGCAACGGTTGCATATAATAAAAAAGATTATAATAAAGCAATACAACTATATCAACATATAATAAATAACGGATATACCTCTGCATACTTGTACTATAACTTAGGGAATGCATATTTTAGAATAAACGAATTAGCCAAAGCAATTTATTACTACGAAAAAGCAAAATTATTAAACCCCAAGGACTTAGACATTTTACACAATTTAAAATACGCAAATGCTTTAATTAGCGATAAAATAAACGAATTACCTGAACCTTTCTATATTACATGGTTTAGACAGTTTACTTATTTGTTCGATACAAACACATGGGCCTGGGTTTCTATTTCATTATTCTTAATTATTTTAATTTTTATTTACGTAAACTTTTTATCATCGTCTATCGTTTTTACAAGAATCGTTAAATCATTAGCTGTTTTTATTTTATTTGCATGGATTCTTTCTATTGGTGCAGCATATTATACATATAAACACGCTAACTCAAAGCAATACGCTATTATAGTAAGTAAAGTTGTAGAAATTAAAAGCTCGCCTGACGAAAACAGCACTTCGTTGTTTGTGCTGCATGAAGGAACAAAAGTTTATATCAAAGACGAATTCGAAGATTGGTTAGAAATTAAAATTTCCGATGGAAATACAGGATGGCTGAAAAAAAATGATATAGAACGTATTTGAATTATAGCCATTTTTTTCTTTTAAAAATAATTAATAAGAAAAAAATAGTATTATTATTAATATTAATCTGATTTTTTGTGTAAAAAATAGTTATTATAAAACCTTTTTAATATCAATTGAAAATATTCATAATATTACTACTA
>JBBIKO010000214.1:0-4112 GCA_037445415.1 Bacteroidota bacterium | reverse complement strand
TATTTCGGCTAAATAGTCGTGTCCTTTTGTTGGTGCATAAGTTTTGTATTTCAACCATGGAAACGAAAAAATATCGTAATATGCAGAAATACGCCATTTTGCATAAGGTATAATGATAGTTCCAAAATATAAACCGGACTCATTTATAACTCTGGTATTTTCTCCAAACGATTGAGCATATAATGCATGATAATTTCTTTCATAATTGCGATATAAAAGTGCCATGCTTGTTTGCGGTGATAAACTAAAAAGCAACGAATTTATAAAAGCTTTAGCTCCATTTTGCGACATTGCAACTTCACCGAATAGGGTTATGGTGTTTTTGAAAACATAGTGATAATCAAAACCTATATTTGAATTTTGATTACCTGAAAATTCGTATTGATTGTAAAGTGCAGGGGTTTTTTTTATGTTAGTTGTATATTGATACGTTATACCTGTTAGTCCTAATTTATAGTTGTTATGATTGAAAGTTATGTTTGCACCGTAAATTGTTTCTCCAAGTTTTTTTCTATCGGCTATTTCGGCGGGGGTGCTATGTAATCCACTTGTTTGAAGAGAGCTAATTTCTTCAATTTCGCCAACTAACGAGTCAACAACAGTAATATTTGCATCTATTTTTTTCTTTGATACAAAAGTTGTAAAATCGAAGTTTTTGTACGATAATGTAACACCGCCGCCTCTTAAAAATAAATTTTCGTCAGCACTACTGTACTTTTTTAGTCCTTGCGATCTTTTGCGAATACTTGTTACCATAGAAGATTTGCCAAAAGTGTATCCTGTCCATATAACAAGTCCTTGTCCAAATTGGGCAACATAGTCGCCTAATACAAGAGTTTTTATTGGTCCAATACCTTTAACCATAATATGAGCCGAATAATAATCGAAACCGTGTTTTTGTGTTCCTTTAAAAAATTCTTCGCCAGGGTCTTTGTCGGTAGTAATGCCCCAAGCAACTTTGTTTTTATAAGTGTATTGATAACGAACATAATAACGCCAGGGGTCGCCTAAGTATCGAGAATTAGGATTAGCGGCTAAAGCCGAATCGGTAATAGGCGAAAACCCCTTTTGTTCTTGAAGTATTCTTTGACTTCTTAAAAAAACACGATGTCTGCCATAACTAACAGCTTTTTTGGGATCGAAAGATAAAATTGGTTCAATTTTTTCGATAGTGATAAAAGGTAGTATCAGCCGCACATATTCTTCGTTAAAACCATTTACATTTAAAAGTTCGTATATTGTTAAAAGTTGTCCATAATCTTTGATGTATTGAAGTAAATTATTGATTTGAAATTCACTTAGTAGCTGTAGTTTCTCTAACTCTTCTTTGGTTGCAGTATTTATGTTGAGTGGTTCATTTAAATAAAAAGTTAAATCTTCGTATAAAGAAGTTAAATCTAACTCTTTATCAGTATGCGAAGAAATTTCTTCTATGTAGTATTCGATAATTTCTTCAGTAGTTTGTGTTTGTTTTTCTTGCGAAAAACTTTCACAATAAAGTAATACTAAAAAAATGACTAAAATTGATCTTATACTGCACATAACTAATATGCTACATTAGCCGTAGTTTCATACTTTAATTGATATGTAAAGCTTAAATGTGGCGAAATACCTAAAACTTGATGATACGAAAATGCAATATCGGCTCTAATTTTCTTAATTTGATATCCTAAGCCAAAAGATAAACGGTTGGGCGAGGTAGTTGCACCTGCACGTATGTATAAATTATTAAGGAACCTATAGTCTAATCCTACTTTATATATTATTTTGTAAATTAAATCTTTTTCTGCTTCAGTAGTCATATATAGCTTTTCGGTAAAACGATAACCTATACCAAATTTTAAAATAGTAGGAACTCGTTCATCGTCATATATTGCTAGTTTAGATCGCGATAAATTGTATATGTGTCCACCTATAAATAAGTTATCAACAGCTTCGAGAATAAAGCCCAATTCTGCAACAACTGTTGATTTTTTACCATAATATTCTTCAAAATGGGTATGTAAATAATTTATTTTAGTGCCAATTGCTATTCTTTTACCAAGTAAAATTCCGTAGGCTAAACCTGTTTTAAGTTCATAATATTTTGTGTATCCAAAATAACTTAAATCAATACCAAACGTTCCGGCTTCGTTTGTAGGCATTACAAAGCTAAATGCTTTGAGGCTCATTTCTGGTACTAAAAAGCGATTTTCGTGAAATAATCCAATAGAAGGTACGGTTAACTTTGATAATCCGGCAGGATTTTGCGATGTGCTCCACTGATCGTATAATGTAACACCACTAAAACCCATTCCCGCTTGTTTTGCACCTAAAGACCAATTTTCGTTGCTAGCTTGCAAATTAATTGACTCACTTAATACAAATATTAAACACATTAAAAAACTGATAACTTTCAACATTTTGCTATGTGTATTAAAAAAAATATTCACAAATATAGTTATAAAAAAATAAATAAAACTATTCTAATCAAATGCTATATTGAAACTTTTTTGGAAAATGCTTTAAGCATCTTATTTTAAAAGTTGTTGTAGAATTAGTTACTCGTTGTTTTATTGAATTTAGTCACCCAACTTCGTCACTTTTGCAAAATTTTCATTTCGTATTATTCAAAAGTAATTATATATCAATTATATACATTTTTTTATTTTAAAATGTGTTTGTATATCAAATAATTAAGCAATTTTTGCGACTATGACGGGAAAATAAATACAGTTTTAAAACTCTGAAATTATTTTTATGTGAATATTATCTGTGTTCCCTGCCCACCACACATTGCATAAAAATCTCCAACGGTTAGTATGTCTTTAACTTCTTCGGCTAAGTCTTCTTTTTTTAATTTGAACATATCCATAGCTAACTTACAAGAGTATATTTCTCCACCACCAGCTGTAATCATTTCAAGAAATTCTGGAATTGTTGGAATATCTAATTTTTCCATTTCCTTTTTCATCATCGTAGAAGCTATAGCTTCCATACCAGGTATAATACCAAATAAAGTAGGAAACGGAATATTACCAGGAAGTCGCATGGCAGGATTTCCAACTACTGCTGTGTGAATCGAGTTCATTCTTTTCTTGGTTATTGCATCAAGACCAAAGAATGTAAAAAATACTTTAGTCTCTATACCTTCCATTACTGCCCCATTAGCTAATACTAATGTAGCATATACATCTTCTAATGTGCCTTTTGCACATATTATACACACTTTTTTTAAAGGAAAATCTTCTTTTTGCATAGTTGTTAAATTTTAAATATTATACACATGATGAAGGTTTAGGTAGTCCAGCTATTTTAGATGCCAATTTCAATGGAGCACCTGGAAATAATTCGTAAAATCCCTTTATATCAACAATTCCAGACTTGTTAACTGCTCTAATAGTAAGAATCTCTTCTTTTTCGTGTCGTTGACGTATATAATTTAATAAAGCAAAATGTTTATCTGTTAATTCTACACCATTTTCTTTTGCTATCTCCTTAGCAATTTCAGGTGTCCAATCACTTGAATTTACTAAATAACCTTCGTCGGTTACTTCGATGTTTTTTCCTAAATAATTTTTTGTTGCCATAATTATTAAATTTATAATTGTTTATTATTTTTTGAAATTTCTTTTATCAATCTAATTCCATAAGACAAGTTTTGACGAACTTCCTTACTGTTTATTTCCTTAATAAGTTTAAACAGCGATTTGTTATCAATATTTTCATCAGGTTTAACTGTATTTATTACAGTAGTTATATGAGCTATTGTTTTAATAAAATCTGGATTTGTCAAATTTGTAAATATTATTTTTAATGATTCGAAAATACCAGCTTTTTCCAAACGATCTAATTCATAGGTTAAATCTATAATAGCTTCTTTTACCAACGGTGAGGCATCTTTTATAAAATCTGTAACACTTTGAAGTATATTTAATATTGTGTTGAACGTTTCGATACTTTGCAAAAGTCTATATAACATAAATTTAACTTGATCCATATCAACTTCAATGCCTCTATCGTCTAAATCTTTCACCACAGATTGAAAAGCATCTTTAGTTACTCGATATAAATCTTCTCTAAAGTCGTCCCACACTTGTTGTTTCTTGCGTTGTTCGTTTACGTATTCAAGC
>JBBIKO010000213.1:0-4130 GCA_037445415.1 Bacteroidota bacterium | reverse complement strand
AAGTGCAAATTTTGTTCTTTTCAAAAACAGCCACACGAGAATAACTTTTGGGAATACTCGTTAGATGAAATAAAGTTTTATTTTGAAAAATTACCAAAAACAATTAAAGAAATTCATATTACAGGTGGAGTTCATCCTGATAGAGATATTTTTTGGTATATAGACCTTATACAAATTATAAAAAAAATACATCCTCAGGCACAAATAAAAGCATTTACGGCAATAGAAATACATTACATGTGTAAAAAGGCTGGAATTTCGATTGATGAAGGTTTAAAACTATTAAAACAAAACAATTTAGTTGCTTTAGCAGGTGGTGGTGCAGAAATATTGAACGATGACATTAGAAAAAAATTATGTTCCGAAAAAGGTAATTCGCAATTATGGATAGATACACATTTAAAAGCTCATAAATTAGACATAATATCTAACGCAACAATGCTATATGGGCATATAGAAAACATTGAACATCGAATAGAACATATGGAAATCATTAGGAATATTCAGGATAAAACAAGAGGTTTTCAGGCTTTCATTCCGTTGAAATTTAGAAATAAAAATAACTATTTATTGTATATACAAGAACTACCATTTATTGAAGATATTAAAATATTTGCTTTATCGAGAATATTTTTCGACAACATTCCTCACATTAAAGCATATTGGCCAATGCTTAGAAAAGACAAATCTTTTTTTCTTCTTCACGTAGGAGTAGATGATATTGACGGAACAATTTACAATAGTACAAAAATTTATAGTATGTCGGGTAGTGAAGAACAAGCTCCAAACATATCGGTAGAAGAATTAAAAAAATTAATTATCAAAGAAAAATTTCTTCCAGTAGAACGTGATATTTTTTATAATATAATAATATCATAAATTTGTTCAACCTTTGTTTTTTATGTGCGTCTTAAAAAAAAAAATAAAATGAAAACAATCAAATTTTTTAGTATTTTCATCTTGATATTAAGTCTTACAACTAGTTGCATTAAAGATTATTTTGAATTTGATAAAATATCGGATCATGTAGATTGGAATCCAAACATTGCGGCACCTGCTATTCATAGCAGACTAACAGTACGAGACTTATTGCAAGATTACGACCATCAAAACTTATTTGTAGAAGATTCAACTCTTTTTCTATATTTAATTTACAACAGACAGGTATTTTCATTACCTGCAAACAATTATGTTAATATTGAAGATCAAAATTTTCCACAACAGCAATTTAATGGAAGTGAATTTATCAGCCAGGGATTTCCAACAGTTTCAACAGTTAGTGTTACAAAAAATTTGACTTTACCATTAACAATGCAGCAACCTACTGATTTGTTCGACAGTCTTATTTTGAAAAATGGTAATTTCTTTTTGAATGTTAGTTCAGATTTTTTGCACAACGGATTGCTTACTTTAACATTTCCCACAATTAGAAAAAACAATCTGCCTTATTCAAAAACAGTTCAACTAGATGCAAGTGGATATTTTAGCTTTTCTAATATTTTTAGCGATTTACAAGAATACAAAGTTAATATGCCAACATCAAATCAGTTGGCTTGTGAAATTGTTTTAACTCTAACAAAGACAGGTAATAATATTATACTACCAACACATTATGCAGAAGTAACTTTTGGCTTTAATGAATTAAATTATAAAATTATATTTGGTTATTTTGGTAATAGAACTATTCCAATCCAAGAAGATACTGTTAATGTAGAAATCTTTAATAATACATTAATTGGACAGTTGTATTTTGTTAATCCAAAAATTAGAATTTATTTATATAACTCATTTGGTGTACCTCTTGGGGCTGCCTTTACTAATTTTCGAATATACTCTACAACCGATAATACATATTATCCTTATCAAATACCAGCACAGTATAACCCATTAGTTGTACAGGCTCCAAACTACGGCGAAAATTATAAAATTACAACTATAGTGCTCGATACATTGAATTTTCCGCAAATCAGAGATATTATTTTTAATAACCCTCGTTATGTTTATCTTCAAACTTCCAGTATAATGAATCCTCCTTTTACAAATCAGTATAACTATTTAACCGATACTAGCCGTTTCGCTGTAAATCTTGAAGTAGAACTGCCACTTTGGGGACGCTCATCGCAATGGGTTTTGCAAGATACGTTAGATTTAGATTTTTCAGAATATTATAAAGATTCCTCTGTTGATTTGAATAATATTGAGTATGTTAAATTTGTTATTAATGTATTAAATGCTTTGCCAACTGAAGCAAAAGTGCAAATATATTTTACAGACACATTGTATAATAAAATAGATTCTTTATTTAATCCACAAAATATGTTAATTATGAATAGTGGTGTAATAAACAATAATGGGAAAGTAATACAACCTACTTTAAAAAATTCACAAGTTGTTTACACTGGTGCAAGGTTAGCTGGTTTGATAAATGTGAAAAAAGCTTTGTTACGAGCATATATTTCTACAACTAATCAGGGTAATAATATTGTACGCTTTTATTCAAATAACTACCTTGACGTTAAAATGGGAGTACAAGTACAGGCTAAAGTTAATACACAAATTGATTTTTAATAAATTAAACAGTTATGAGAATAATTATATTGTTTATTTTAGTTTTTATTTCAAAAAATTTATTGTCTCAGCAAAATCAAACTTTATATTTCATGTCGGTTCCTCAAGCTAATATTACAAATCCTGCTATATATAGTCATTGTAAATTGACTATAACCGGACTATTAGTGCCAGTATCAGGACAATTAATACCACCAATATACTTTAATTATAACAATAATGGTTTTGCATACAAAGATTTTATTCATCGCGGGACAGGAATACGTTCCGATTCGTTGATATTAGATTTTCCAAACTTAATTAAAAAAATGCGAAAAGTTAATTACATTAGCTTTGAAACTAATATTCCATGGTTTAATGTAAGTTATATTTGGAAAAACTGGTATTTTAGTTTTGGTATTACAGATAAAATAAACATAATTGCAAGTATTCCTAAGGATTTAGTAGTGTTGGCATGGGAAGGCAATGGGAAATCGTTGCTTGGAGAAAAAGCATTTCTAAGCTTTTTAGGGGCAAATCTAAATTGGCATCGAGAATACGCCATAGGAACTGCTACTATACTAAATAAAAAATTTACAGTAGGCGGTAGAGCCAAATTACTGTTAGGAAAATCTAATTTGTGGTTTAAAAATAACAAGATTACATGGCATACTAATAACGACAACTTTTCATACACTTTTGATGTTGATATGGACATTAGAGGAAGTGAGCCATTTTACGATATAACTAAATTCGTTTACGATTATAATAACGATTCTTTGATGTTTGAAATGGATACTTTAATAAACATGGATGATGTTACTTTTAATGATATTAGGAAAAAAGTTTTTTTCAATACCAAAAATAAAGGTATAGCTTTAGATTTAGGTACAACGTATAATTATAATGATAAAATTACTTTATATGCAAGTTTGCTCGATTTTGGATTTATTCGATATAAACAAAATGCCGAAATTATAAAAGCTAAAGGGAGCTTTTACTTTGATGGGTGGGATATTCAACCGTATTTTCAAAAAAATGATTCTGTTATTAATGCACATACAGAACAGTTTGTAGATTCTGTTGTAAAACTATTTAATCCTGAACATCAAAACAAAGCATATAACTACTGGCTTCCTTCTCGTTTGTACATAGGTGCTACATATAAGTTGACAGAAAAATACAATATTGGAATTTTATTAAGAAATGAATATTTTTTAAAAAGATTGCATAGCGGAATTACTATCAGTGCTAATGCAAAACTTACAAAATGGTTTACCGGAAATTTAAGTTATACTGTACAAAATAATTCATTTAAACATTTGGGATTAGGATTTGCTATTAAATTTGGTTTTTATCAATGGTATATGGTTAGCGATAATATTTTTGGATTTATATTCCCACAATCAAACAGAACAATCAATTTAAGAATGGGTATGAATATGATTTTTGGATGCAAGATAAAAGAAACCAGTACAATGCTTAACACAAATTTTATTGAATAAAGTCTTATACTTTTTTATTTTTAATAATTGACATACAGCATATCGTAAAGGTTATTTTTACAAAGTTAAAGCATATAT
>JBBIKO010000212.1:0-4133 GCA_037445415.1 Bacteroidota bacterium | reverse complement strand
GTTAATTTAAGTATCATAATAAGTATTTTTCTAACATTGTTTTTTCTTCTTAGAAAAAGAACCAATGTTATTACTACCATAATACAAAAAGATGTTATAATTCTTTTAATAGTAAGCATTTTATTTCTAATTGTAGCTCTCGTAAAACCCATAGAAAGTATTATTATTTGGGTTGTAGATTTTTTACCAGCTTTAAAGCAATTTCGTGCTTTAGGTCGTTTAGCCTGGGTTTTTTATTACCTTATAAACATTGCTATGCTAATAATTATTTATAGATGGTTTAATTACTTTAAACAAAAATCCAAACTTTCTTTTTTATTACTATTACCCCTTATATTTACAACTATTGAAAGTTATTTATTTCACGAAAATTACTCAAAATATTTATTTAAAAGCAAAAACGTTTTTAATGAAAAATATTTAGACAATGAAATAAATAATATATTAACTTACATAAAATCAGAAAATTATCAAGCAATATTACCTTTACCTTTTTTTCATTTTGGTTCAGACGATTTTTTAATTGAGCCCGAAAATCCAAAAACAAGACTTTATTCAATGACTTTAGCATATCACCTTAACAAAGGAATGTTAGCATGTAATACCGGGCGAACATCAGTAAAAGAAACACGACAAATACTTCAAATTTTATTACCAGAATTTTATGAAAAATCTTTTAAAGATGAAGTAAAAAGAGAAAATTTTTTAGTAATACATGCCAAAAACGAAAAGCTAAGTCAACGAGAGCAAGAAATATTAAATGTAGCTGAAACAATTATTGAATCAGAAAACCTTTTGATTAAAAAAATATCTTACGATAATCTTTTTAAATATAGTATTGATAAACCACTTCGTGAATATTTATCTGTCAACGATAGTTCACATTTTAAGAATGGGTTTTTCTTAACTGATACTACAGCTTTTGTTCATTATAATGGTTTTGACGAAACAAATTCTGCTGTTGCACATACTGGAAATTCTTCATTACAAGGGAACAAAAATATTTACAATCATTTAGCAGAATTAAAACCAGGCTCATTAAAAGAAAATGAAACTTATAACGTTAGTTTTTGGTATTATAATGTAGGCAACTCCAGAACTCATAATATTTTTGTTATTGAAGAAAATGATGAAAACCAACATGTAAATTGGATTGTATCTGTTGACCCACGTTTCAGTCAAATAGTATATAAAAATTGGTCGCTTGTAGAAATGGAATTTAAGGTAAAAAATAGCCAATGTTCGTATAAAATTTTTTCTATCCCTATGAAAACATGGCAAGATACTTTTTATGTTGACGATTTGCTAATTCGCCCGAAAAACGTCTTTGTTTTCAAAGTTATTAACGACAAACACAAAGGAATCCTATTTTACAACAATCATTCAATAAAAACAAACATTCACTTTGCAATTTTAGATAGTCGAAACGAAACCATTATTAACTATTATTTAAATCAAATAAAGCAAAGTAATCAATGGTACGAAAAATTAAAAAACGAAGCACTTAACAAAAAAATTCCATTGAACGATTATTTAAGAATAAATGCAGAATACATGACACAAGAAGCTTTTTTAAAACCAATAGATGTAGAAGATTTAAAAATACAATATTACGTTAACCGAATAAAAAGCGACAAATACTGGCTCGAACATATAATAAATAAACCCGAAAATAATGGTAAAGATTTAGAACAACTAATAATTGAAAATGCTAAATTTGTACTAAATAATTAACTATGAATCAAAAGGTTTATCTTTCTGTTGTGGTATCGGTCTATAACGAACAAGAATCGATAAATCAATTTTTTGAAACACTTATAAACGAACTTAAAAACTTCGAAAATTCTTACGAAATTATATTTATAAACGATGGGAGTACCGACAATTCAAGAAATATTTTAAATCAATTTGCACAAAACAATAAGTTCATAAAAGTTATTCATCTCTCACGAAATTTCGGACATGAAGCTGCAATGCTTGCCGGAATAGACAATGCAAAAGGCGAAGCAATAATATGTATGGATGCCGATTTACAACACCCACCTTCACTTATTAAACAAATAGTACAAGCATACGAAAAAGGGTATAATATAGTATTAATGAAAAGAAAAGAAAGAGAAGATGCTTCGTTTTTCTCAAAATTTACTTCAAAACTCTTTTATAAAATAATTAACTACCTCTCGCCTGTAAAATTCGAATCTAACGCGTCAGACTTCTTTTTAATTAGCTCGAGTGTTCAATCGTATTTAAAAAACAATTTTCGCGAACGAACAAGATTTCTAAGAGGCTTTATTCAATTAGTTGGATTTAATAAACACACCATAGATTTTAATGCACCAGCAAGGGTTGCCGGTAATTCTAAATACAATACAAGAAAATTACTAAAATTATCAATTAACGCTATTGCAGCTTTTTCTGAAAAACCTTTAAATCTTGGCATAATTTTAGGGTTATTAATGGGATTATTTTCAGTAGCTGTAGGATTATATTCTATTGTTATGTACTTTATAAATAAACCTGTTTCGGGCTACACAACTATTATTGTATTTATGAGTTTAATGTTTTCTATAAACTTAATTGTAATAGGAATAATTGGTAAATACATAGCATTTATTTTTCAAGAAATTAAACAACGTCCCATTTATATTGTTGAGCAAATAATTGAATCCGAAAGTACTTAACGTAATTTAACAAAATTAAGCATTTATTTACAAATCAACGTTTTATTTTTGTTGCAAATTTTCAAAAAATTAAGATTATGAATGTAGGATTAGACATTAAAGAATTAAACGAAAAAATTCAACGTGAGAGCGAATTTGTTGATTTAATTCAAATGGAAATAAACAAAGTTATAATAGGTCAAAAGCACTTAATAGATAGTTTACTTATTGCAGTATTATCAAACGGACACATATTACTTGAAGGAGTGCCAGGTTTAGCAAAAACATTAGCTATTACTACTCTTGCAAATACTATTCAAGCAAAATTTTCGCGAATTCAATTTACATCCGATTTATTACCTGCCGACTTAATAGGAACCATGATATATAGCCAAAAAAATGAAACTTTTACTGTCAAAAAAGGACCCATTTTTAGCAACTTTATTTTAGCCGACGAAATAAACCGTTCGCCAGCCAAAGTACAAAGTGCTTTGCTCGAAGCAATGCAAGAACGTCAGGTAACCATTGGCGAACAATCGTACAAGCTCGATGAACCATTTATGGTACTTGCTACACAAAACCCAATAGAACAAGAAGGAACTTATCCTTTACCAGAAGCACAGCTCGACCGATTTATGCTAAAAGTTGTTATTAGCTACCCATCAAAAGAAGAAGAACAGCGTATAATTCGAATAAACGTAGCCAAAGAATTTCCAAAAGCTAATGCAATTGTTTCGCCCGATAATATTATTAAAGCTCGAGAATTTGTTAAAGAAGTTTATGTTGACGAAAAAATTGAACGATATATATTAGACATTGTTTTTGCAACACGCTACCCACAAGATTACAAATTAGAAAAATTCAAAGATTTAATTTCTTATGGAGCTTCGCCACGTGCAAGTATATTTTTAACCATTGCTACAAAAGCTAACGCTTTCATTAAAAGAAGAGGATACGTTATTCCTGAAGATGTTCGTGCCGTTTGCCACGATGTACTCCGACATCGCATCGGACTAACATACGAAGCAGAAGCAGAAAACATTACAACAGAAGATATAATCAACGAAATACTTAATACAATAGAAGTCCCTTAAACATTTATTTATGTTAGTTTTTACAATTATTATAGCAACTGTTTTTTCCTCACAAGCAAAAATTGAAAGTATGCTTGGAAAAAGCAAATTAGACATACAGCAAATAATGTCAACTCAATTTCCTGAATATAATACTAGCAATTTCGGGATAAAAACTAACGATAACACATTGCGATACTATAATGCCAAAAAAGATGCAACACTCATGTTTTACTTTAATAATCAGCAAAAATGTAAATACATAAAACTTATAGAAGATATTGAAAATCTTGAAAATAGAATAAACGAAATGAACAGTAATTACCCTAAAATATCAAATTACAAATGGAAAACAACTATTAATTCAAAAACCATTAACATAAACATCGAAAAAGAAGAA
>JBBIKO010000211.1:0-4168 GCA_037445415.1 Bacteroidota bacterium | reverse complement strand
CTTTTTTCTTACGTAAATATTATCAATTAGCGTACAATGTTAATCTTTTGAGTTACAACACTATTGTTGCTAACAACTCTTACCATATAAGTACCTTGTGCTAAGTTAGCAATGTTTGCTTCGCTTACGTTATTGTATTCTGCAACTAATTGGCCTTTTAAGTTATATATCTCAATACTTACTGCCATTTCGTTAGCAACTTTTAAAGTAGTAGAAGCAGGATTTGGATATACAAATACATTACCTTGAATATTGCTAACATCTACATTGCTCGATCCCATTACTTGCACTTTATCAATTTTTACATAAAACCAGTCGGTACAGTTATAATGACGGAAAGCAAGGTATATGTTCTGACCATTATAGCTCGATAAAGGCAATGTTATTTCTTTCCAAACAGTATCTGCTGCTAGTAAAGTTGTAGTATAAATACTTGTAAAGTTTGAAGGTTGATTACCTGTTGTAGAAACTTCTACTCCTAAAAATTCATTTGGCCATTCTGGATCTTGTGGTGCTGCATAAAATTTTAATATCATATTACCGTTTGGAATACTAAATTGAGGGGTAATTAAATAATTATTCGGAGTTAAAGGATTATTAACCCATGATGCCGAAACTGCAACATTAGAACCATCGTAAGCTGGCCAACTGGTTGGTGTATTGCGTAACTCCCATTTTCTGCTATCGCCATCTGCATCAATATTTTCCCAACATGCTGGTGGGAAACTGCTACCTTCAAAACTTTCTACCCAAGGATATGAAGTTATTGTAGCACAGCTAGTTGCTTGACCTGTAAGTGTTATATTTACATTGCCTCCGTTTGTAACTAAAGTTACGTTAGCTGTATGTGTTCCTGCTGCTGTTGGACTGTAAGTAAAAGTAAATGTGACGCTTTGTCCTGTATTTAAGTTAACATTTGTAGGATTTAATGAACAAGTAAATGGTGTTCCCAATAATCCGTTAATAGCAGAAACAGTTAATGTGCCACCTCCTGCATTAGTTAATGTAAAGTTTGGCGAAGTAACGTTATTTCCTACAGGAATATTTCCAAAGTTAAATGTTGTAGGATTAACAACGGCAACTGGATTTGAAGGTACGTTTGCTGCAAATCTAACTGCAATAGCATGAGCTGTCTTTGGTCCACCTTGAAACAAACTCTCAACAGAAAACCAGTTATTATTATATGTACAATACGCTGTATTAGTAGTTCTATTTGGATTGCCAAACTTTGCAATATATGTACAGAATGTATCGACGGGATTATCATAAGTAATTTCATATCCTACATAAAAATTTCCTGTAACTGGAATTGGTGTATCGAATGTAATATCATTGTATTGACCAGGTGTAAGAGAATTAATGGGTACAGATTTTGTTCCTAATGCTGTTCCTGGTGTTGTCCCGTCTGCATATACTTTAAACGTAACTATTCTATTTGGGTTAGCTGCATAAGCAACTGCAACTGCAACTAATAATCCGTTGATTTCACCAGGAATAGAATTTGTAAATTTTTCAGCATATTTGTTAATCTGATAACCATTGTGCCCAGGGAAATAACCCCATTGTCCTGTTAAAGTATAAGCAGTTAATGTATCCGAATCCAGAATATTTTCTAAAGTATCTGTATCCGGTAGTTTTGGTCCATTAACTGATGGCATGCTTAATTTATAAACTTCTTTTGAACTTTTAAGTTCAAAGCTTGTACGCTTTGTTTGAGCATTTATTATACCAAACAAAAATACTAAACATAATAAAATGTAACCTTTTTTCATAGTTAATAATTTTAATTAAACATAAATTTTATGCAAAGTTAAATATTTTTTTTAAGACTACAAAATTACATCATTGGTTGCATTAAGATTTATAATTGCTTTTTTAACATATAAATCATTTTCTAAAGAGATAAAATAAAAACCTTCATCGTTAAATATATTTCTTACTATGAACGAACGCAAATGGTTCATGATATTTTTTTTAGAGTTTTCAATATCTTTTACATTTGTTGTAATTCCTTTTTTCTCAGCATAATTAACAAATTCTTTGAATATATTTGATTGTTTAAGAAAATTATCAAGTTCTTTCCAGTTTTTGAATTTTTTAAATAATTGTCTGTTAACATCTGTATATTGAAAAGCAAATTGGTAAATAATGGATTGGCTTGCAGTTTTATAGAAAAATTCATTTTTTTCTTCATTCTCTATGACTATAATGTCGGGATAAATGCCTCCATTACCCAATACAATTCTTCCCTTTTTGGTTTTATAAATAGGAGCATTCTTTTCTATACTGTCTAAGCTATCATTTCGTAATAAAATATCTGTATAATAATCAACTAATGAACTGTTATAATTACGTTGTATGCACCTTCCGCTTGGGGTATAATATCGAGCAACTGTTAATCTTATATTACTATTATCGTTAAAAAATATAGGTTCTTGAACTAAACCCTTGCCAAATGAACGTTGTCCAATTACTAATCCTCTGTCGTTATCTTGTATAGCACCAGCAAGAATTTCGCTTGCTGATGCCGACCATCTATCTTGTAATATAACAACTTTATCATTATGAGCTAAACCATTTATTGTAGCAAAATATTCTTTTTTTTGATGCGACTTCCCTTCTGTAAATACTATTAGTTCTCCGTTTTCAAGAAATTCGTCTGCAATTTCAATTGCGGCATCCATATATCCACCACCATTTCCTCTTAAATCTATTATTATATTATGAATTTTATCTTCATGAAGTTTTACTAAAGCTTTTTTAAATTCATCAGGTGTAGTTTTAGCAAAGCGCGATATTTTAATATATCCAATATTTTCTGATAATTTAATAACTGCATCAATACTGTGCATAGGAATTCTATCGCGAACGATAACAAATTCTAATAAATTGCTAAAATACTTCCTTTTTATATGTAGTTTAACTTTTGTATTTTTTGGACCTTTTAACAATTTCATGACTTTTTGATTAGTTATATTAACACCAGCTACTATGCTATCATTTACCTTAATAATACGATCGCCTGCCATTAATCCTAATTTTTCTGATGGTCCACCAATTATTGTGTTCATTACAACAATTGTATCATTATGAATACTAAATTCTATTCCGATCCCTTCAAATTCACCTTCCAGAGGCTCATTCATTTCACTAAAATCCTTTGCTGGTATATAAACAGAATGAGGATCCAATTTTTCGAGCAACGATTCAATAGCCTTTTCAATCAAACTGTCTTTGTTTATTGTATCTACGTATTCTTTTTCAATATATTCAATAAGTAAATCTAATTTGTTTTGGCTTTTCTTTTCTAATAACGTACTTATTACAAATTCTGTATCTTCTAAATTGAACTTTTCTGAAAAATAAAATTTGCCTATGAATAGCCCAATAATTAAAGCTATAGATACAATTACTGGGAAATAAAAAAATATTTTTTTGTTACTCATATTCATTTAATGGTATGTGAACAACTTCTATTCCAGCTTGTTTTAGTAATTCTATTCCATCTTGATTATGGTATAAATCGCAAAAAATAACTCGTTTTATTCCAGATTGAATAATAAGTTTTGAACATTCTAAGCAAGGAGATGTTGTAACATATAAAGTTGCACCCTCGCTGTTGTTTGTGGATTTTGCTACTTTTGTAATTGCATTTGCCTCTGCATGTAATACATAAGGAAATGTTTGATTATTCTCATCCTCACATTTATTTTCAAAACCCGATGGTGTCCCATTATATCCATCCGAAATTATCATTTTATCTTTTACAATAAGGGCTCCTACCTTTCTTCTTTTACAATAGCTGTTTTCTGCCCATATTTTGGCCATTTGCAAATAACGCCTATCAATAATAAGATTTTTATATTTCATAAAAAAACCCTCTTGATTGAGGGTAATTTGCTGTACCCGGAGCCGGGGTCGAACCGGCATGGGTATTATCCCACTGGTGTTTGAGACCACCCGGGCATTTGTTTTTTCATGATGCAAAAGTAATACAAAGTTCTATTATTTCAAATAAGGATTTTTCAAAAGTAAAGTTTTATCAAAATTTACTTTTTCATAACTTTAAACTCTACTCTGCGATTCATTGCTCTCCCTTCTTCGTCTGTATTAAATGCTATTGGACGAGATTCTCCGTATCCAACAACAGTCAAACGTTTAGGATCAA
>JBBIKO010000210.1:0-4219 GCA_037445415.1 Bacteroidota bacterium | reverse complement strand
CATTCCTCCATGGCTCCATCCAATTATTCCTACACGATTTGAATCAACAAAAGAATAGTTATCTATTACAAATTTTCGTGATGCATCGGCATCATCAATTTCGCGACCACCATAATCAATCAACTCATAAAACTTTTTACCATATCCTGTACTACCTCTATATTCTGGTGCAACAACTATATAACCTTGCATAATCATTTCTCTTAAAATATGCACATTGTATGTCGAAAAATTAGCATGAACTCCACCATGTACAAATACTAACAAAGGATGTTTCTTTTTCTTATTAATATGTTTAGGAATAAATACATACGACCAAAAACGTACAGGATTATTCCATCCAATTTTCGTTGTATCACGAACATTTGCATTTGGAGGTCCGTATATGAACACTTTGTCTATTGTACATATATCAGACAACCTATTGAAAAACAAAACATCGTCTATCATTTTCTCTAAAACATCTAAACGATGCTCTAAGTTTAGTAATGTTTGGTTTATTGAATCATTTTTTTGCAACAATTGTAAATTTGTTTGTGCAAACAAATATGTATTAAAAACTAATAAAGTAACAAATAACGTTTTCATGTTTTTTATGTAAAATTATACTTTTTTATGTTTATATTGAATTTTTATTTTATTTTTTTAATTAATTTGTCGTTTATTTAATAGGCTTTTAACTGTAATTTTTTGAAACTATTTACTAAATTATTGTAGTTATAAAAAGAATTTTTTAAACCCGAATTAGGCATTATAAAAATAAACAAATAGAGATAATTCTAATTCTGAATTCCAGGAAGTTGTAAACCAGTCTTTTTTAAGGATAAAAAGTTCTTACCTACGATACAAGTTTTATGTTTTTCAAAACACACTTTCTAATATGCCGTATATTAATTATATGCATTTTTTCGTACACAATACATCAAAATTTTTTTTGCGAAATTGGGATAACAACTAATAGCCACAGAGTTCACAGAGATTTTACACTAAGTACCAAGAGTCTTTTTCTCATCTTTGTGTTCTTTGCCAAATTATTTGAGTTCTTTGTCGTTATAATTTTTTATGTAGTGAAATCATGTTATTTAAAAAACATATCAAAAAGAAAATTTTCTATTGCTTTATTTGGGGTTAAAAAGTTATTTGATATTGATGAGTTGTTAGAAACTTTTTTCTCAATAATCTTGAGAAAGATATAATACTTATGTAACGGTAAAAGAAAAATAAAATCAATTGCAAATAATAACTTTAAGATTCACACAAAACTGATATAATGAAATAATATTTAGAATAAATAACCGATTATATAATATTCGTTGCAAATTATTGTAAATTCTTTAAAACAGCTAATTTCTTTCCAACCTTAACAAATGCTTCTATACAACGGTCAATATGTTCAATTTCGTGTGCAGCCGAAAGTTGAACTCTAATACGTGCTAAGCCTTTGGGAACAACAGGATAATAGAAGCCAATAACATATATACCTTCATTTAAGAGTTCTGCAGCAAAATCTTGCGAAAGCTTTGCATCGTAAAGCATAACCGCAACAATTGCCGATTGAGTTGGTTTAATTTCAAATCCTGCCTTTTGAATTTTATTCATAAAATATTTAACATTAGCATGTAATTTCTCTTGCAAAATATTTGTAGAAGCCATCATCTTAAACATTTCTATGCCAGCTGAAACTACCATAGGCGGTATTGAATTAGAAAACAAATAAGGACGTGAGCGTTGACGTAACATATCAATAATTTCTTTACGTCCTGTTGTAAATCCGCCTATAGCACCGCCAAATGCTTTTCCAAGTGTTCCGGTTATAATATCAACTTCTCCTCTACAATTATAGAGTTCAGTAACCCCTCTACCTGTTTTGCCAACTACTCCTGCACTATGCGACTCATCTACCAAAACTAACGCATCGTACTTTTTGGCTAATTCCAAAATTTTGTCTAATGGAGCAACATTTCCATCCATCGAAAAAACTCCATCGGTAACAATTATTCGAAATCTTTGAGTTTGAGCAACCTGTAGCTGACGTTCCAAATCTTCCATATCGGCATTCTGATAACGGAAGCGTGCAGCTTTGCATAAACGCACACCATCAATAATAGAAGCATGATTAAGCGAATCTGATATAATAGCATCTTCATCGCCAAACAAAGGTTCAAAAACCCCTCCATTCGCATCGAAGCATGCCGCATATAAAATTGTATCATCTGTTCCAAAAAATTCTGCAATCTTTTGTTCTAGTTCTTTATGTAAATCAGTCGTTCCACAAATAAAACGAACACTCGACATGCCATAACCATGAGTTTCCATAGTTTTTATAGCAGCTTGTTTCAACTGCTGATTATTAGACAAACCCAAATAGTTATTGGCACAAAAATTTAAAACTTCCTGTTCTGTATTAATTTTAATAGTTACACCCTGTGGGCTTACTATAATTCGCTCTTCTTTATACAACCCAGCTTCTTTAATTTTATGAAGCTCTTCTTTTAAAAAATTCTGAAATCTTTCGTACATATTTTTTTTAATTAAAATAATGGTTTAACTTTTGGAAAATTATGATCAAAACGAATTTGTTTTGGTTTATCAATAAAATATGATAAGAAATCCACATATCGTTCGTTAAATTGAAAATTGTTTCCGTCGTAGTATATTTCTGGCAAAGACTGATTACCTATGTTACCCATGTCTAATGTGTCTGTATTATAAACTTCTAATTCCTGATATGTAGAAAGTTTAGAGAGTATTGGCATTTTACCATAATCTTCTCTAATCATTAAATCAACAACCTTATCTGCTAAAGCACTAACAAGACGACGATCGTAATTACGGCAATCGCCAGAACGAGCAAGATAACCTATGTTCTGAGCACGTGCATCTATACCTGTTGCTTTTGTAATCTCGCTTGCAATAACTCCACTCACACCCCCAAAGCGTGGATGCCCATATTCGTCAACTTCACTGCTTGCATAAACAACATCAACTTTATTTGTTTTTTCATCATACCAACGAACACCCTCTGCAACAGCCAAAAGAAGGTATTGTTTTTTCGATTTACTATAAACTTCTTTTACCTTTTCAAAAAAAACTTGCTTACGTTCTTTTGTAATATGGTATTCGGGGATAAGGCAAATTTGTGCTCCTCCCATTATTGCCGCACCTGTCAACCAACCCGCATCACGTCCCATAACTTCAACAACCATAATTCGAGAATGAGATTCTGCAGTAGTAGCCAAACGTGTAACAAATTCTGCAACACCTTTTGCCGCTGAAGGAAAACCAGGACATAACACTGCTTCTATTAGCTCTCCATTATAATTGTGAATTGTTCTTGTTCGTAAATCATTGTCTATAGTTTTAGGAAACCCAATAACAGGTATTCCTTCCTTCTCATACAAACGTTTTGCAGCTCCGTTTGTGTCATCTCCACCAATTGTAACTAAAACATCTATCTTGTATCGTTTAAGATTTCTTATAATTTGCTCTACTCTACTTGTATCGGTTCCTGAAAATGGGTTAGTTCTGCTACTTTTTAGAGCCGTTCCACCATAAACACCATCATATGGTTGATTTGTTAAATTAACAACGTCGCCATCACCTAATAATCCTTTCCACCCTTTACGTATGCCAAACACTTGAAAACCTAGCGATGATGCACGACTTTTTATTGACTCTATACTTGCATTTAAGGCAGCTGTATCGCCACCGCCTGTTAATATTGCTAAAGTTTTTCCTTCATAAGGACGTTTTGATAGTGCCATAATATTTTGTTTTTAGTTTCTCAAAATTACATAATTTTTTAAAAAACAAATTTCGGTAAAAGTATTTTAAATTGCTTATTAGTTTTTACATTGTTAAGTTTTATAGCCTTAAAATTAAAAACACAAGCTTAATTATTTAAATACGACTAAAATTTTTTTTCTAAACTAAACTTATTAAATACTAGACTACAAATAATTGGCTAAAAAAAAAGGGATATAATACTGATTATCAACATGTAAAAAAAGTTATTAACAATGTGGTAAAAAGTGGTAAAAAATGTTTGAAAGTGGGAAAATTATATATATTTTTGGGTATTAAAAATATTTTATGATAACCTTTAAAGGCGACTATCCGTGTAAGGCAGATTCTAAGGGAAGAATATTACTTCCATCTGCTTTTAAAAAGCAGATGGGCGAAAAGGTTATCGATCGTTTTGTTGTTAAAAAAGCCATTT
>JBBIKO010000209.1:0-4225 GCA_037445415.1 Bacteroidota bacterium | reverse complement strand
ATCCCATGATTTTAGAGCACGTGCCTTTTTATGAGATAGTAATAATTGACCATTCGAATCTTCTTGTGTTTCGACTAAAACTTCTACTTTATCACCTACTTTTAAATCAGGATTGTATCTAAATTCATTTAAGCTAATAACACCTTCCGATTTATAGCCTATATTTATTACAACCTCTCGCTTGTTCATTGCAGCCACAGTTCCTTCAATTACTTCATTTTCGATAATAGTAGAAAGTGTTTTAAAATAAATTTCTTCTAATTTCTCCTTTTCTTCTTGTTTATATATAGAATCTTTTTTTCCGATTCTATCCCAATCAAAATTTTCTAAATCATCTTGAGCTCTTTTAATAACAATTGGATCTCCCTCATGATGAAAACTTTCTAAACTTTCTTCTTTAATTACTGGTAGTTCTTCTGGTGCAATTTCTTCGAGCAAGCTTTGATTTTTTAAATTAGATAAATTAGATAATGTTTTTTCTTGTTCTTCAACTTCTTGTAATTTTTCTTTTTTTGCCATTTAGTTAAACTTTTTAATGGTTAGACATTATTTTAATTTTGTATATTGCTTAATTTTTAGCCTGCAAAGATAATCATTTTTTTGAAACACAATAATTTTTTTCATTTTTCTTAAAGTACAAAAGTTAGTGTTTTTGAACATTTTACTATTACATTAAGTTTGTTTTATCATAAATTAAATTAATTTTAATTTTTACCTTTGCACGAAGTTTTAAATTATATGATAAATGAGAAATTTATTCATTATTTTACTTTTTCAATTTTATTTTTTTTCAATCTATGCTCAAAATGGTCAAATTTCGGGTGTTGTAAGAGATAAAAAAACAAACGACCCTTTACCTGGTGTTAATATTATATTAGATGATTATTCTGGCTCTGCAACAGATGTCAATGGTTATTTTAGTTTTAAAACAAACAGCATTGGTAAACTCAATATTAGCTTTAATTATGTTGGTTACAAATCAGTAAAGCAAATGCTTTTCATTAAACCCGATGAAGAAATTAAACTATATATTTACTTAGAAGAAGATATTCAATTAATAGATGAGATTGTTGTTAGTGCATCAAAATTTGAACAACGTTTATCAGAAGTAACTGTTTCTATGGAAGTTATTAAACCTAAACTTCTCGAAAACAATAACGTTGTTACTATGGATGCTGCAATAAATCGTATTCCAGGCGTTGATATTATTAGTGACCAACCGAGTATTAGAGGCGGAAGTGGATATAGTTATGGAGCTGGCAGTAGAGTATTGCTATTAGTTGATGACATGCCATTAATATCACCAGATGCAGGCGATATTAAATGGAATTATATGCCAATAGAAAATGTATCGCAAATTGAAGTTATTAAAGGAGCGTCATCAGCGTTATTTGGATCTTCTGCATTAAATGGCGTAATTAATTTGAGAACAGCTTATCCTAAGCATGAACAAGAAACAAAAGTTACTATATATAACGGTATGTACATGAACCCTAAACGTAAGGAATTGAAATGGTGGGGAGAAACTCAACCATTGTTTGTTGGCAGTAATATAACTCACATGCAGCGTATAAAAAACTTCGATGTTGTATTTGGTGCACATGCATTTAGCGATAACGGCTATCGCCAACATGAAACAGAAGAAAGAATAAGAGGCAATTTTAATTTACGTTATCGTTTCCCAAAAAAACATGGTACAGCAATAGGATTAAACGGGAATTTAATGACAATGAATAAAACAGAATTCTTTATGTGGAAAAATGCCGATTCGGGAGCCTGGCGACAAGATTTAAGTTCTACAACAAGAAACATAGGAACACGTATTAATTTTGACCCATATTTAATATTTTATTCATCCGAAAAAAACAAACATTCTCTTAAAACAAGGTATTTTTTCGTAAGAAACAATATTCCTTCAGATACTTCTAAGAATAGTCATTCGTCGCAATATTATAGCGAATATCAATTTCAACGTAAAATTAAAGAAGATTTTACGATGACAGTGGGGGTTTTGCATAGTTTTAGTATTATTTTTGGAAAAATTTTCGATAAACACGATGCTACAAACATTGCATTATTTGGACAATTTGATAGAAAATTATTAAAAAAACTTAATCTTTCAGCCGGATTACGTGCAGAATATTTCAGAATAGACAGAAAAGAAAGCAAATCGGTTATAGCTGGCGACACTATTAAAGAGATTCCAGTTCAACCTGTATTACGTTTTGGAGCTAATTATCAACTATTCGAATATACTTTTTTTAGAGCATCATTTGGACAGGGATATCGTTTTCCTACCATAGCAGAAAAATATACTTACACAAACGTTGGAGCTTTAAATATTTTTCCAAATCCGTATTTAAAACCTGAAACAGGTTGGAGTACAGAAGTTGGAATTAAACAAGGTATTAAAATTTCGAACTGGAACGGATATTTAGACGTTTCAGGTTTCTGGCAAGAATACACAAAAATGATGGAATACACATTTGGCTTTTATCATCCTACAACATTTCGCCCTTTAAACCTTAATGATCCAGCCGACTTAATGATTATTGGCCAATACGGATTAAAAGCATTAGGTTTTCAATCGCAAAATGTAGGAAGTGCTCGCATCATTGGGTTTGATGCTACTTTTACTGGTCAAGGTTCTTTTTTTGGAATTCCTGCTACTATATTGGCAGGCTATACATATACTGACCCAAGAGATTTGAATTTGAAAGATACAACAAAAAGTACAAGCTCAAATATACTTAAATATCGTTATTTTCATTCGTTAAAAGCAGATTTTCAACTCGACTTTAAAAAGATTTCTACTGGAATAAGTATGATGTACCATAGCAGAATTATAAACATTGATTTAGCTTTTGAAGATTTGATGGGCGACGGACCTGGAGTTGGAATTGAATTATTACCTGGATTGTACAAATATCGTCAAAAGAATAACAAAGGAACTATATACTTCGACTATAGAATTTCGTGGAATATTAACGAAAGCAGTAAATTATCGTTAGTTATAAAAAATTTACTTAATTCAGAATATATGGGAAGACCTGGTGATATTAAAGCACCACGAAATATTTCTTTGCAATATATTTTATCGCTTTAAATTAAAATTTTACATATATCTTTGCAAGAAAAAGTAATGACATTTTCAAAAGAGCGATTAATTTTAGTATGTAACGATGACGGTTTTTTAGCTACGGGCTTGGCTGCACTTATAGAAACTGTTGCACAATTTGGAAAAGTAGTGGCTGTTGTACCAGAAAAAGGAGAATCGGGAAAATCACATGCTATAACAATGAATTTACCGCTTCGCTTAAATTTAATTAAAGAAGACGAAAATATAACTCTATATACTTGTTCTGGAACACCTGTAGATTCACTTAAATTAGCACTTAATAAGGTTTTAGACAGAAAACCTGATATAGTAGTTTCGGGAATAAATCATGGAAGTAATTCGTCTATTAGTGTTATATATTCTGGAACAATGGGTGCTGTGATAGAGGCGTGTTTAAATGGAATTCCCGCTATAGGTTTTTCATTACTCGACTACAGCAAAAATCCTGATTTTACAGCATCAAAATATGTAGTAAAAACTATGGTTGAAAATTTAATTCATAAAGAACTACCACCATTTACTTGCTTAAATGTTAATATTCCGAAAGTACCAATTGAAATGCTAAGAGGAATAAAATTAGCCCGCCAAACTAAAGGTGTATGGAAAGAAGAATTTGACAAAAGAATAGACCCACATAATCAAGCATATTACTGGATGACAGGCGATTTTCAAAATTATGAACCCGAAGCAGAAGACACCGACGAATGGGCTCTAAAAAACAACTTCGCATCAGTTGTTCCTGTACACTGCGATTTTACAGCATATTTTGCATTCGATAAACTATCGAATTGGGAATTATGAAGTATAAAACATCCAAATGGAATCGTTGGTGGGTTGGTTGGATAATTGGTATTATTTCTCCAGTATTTGGAATGTTATTTTTGTACATTTTCGATAAATCATTTACATCGTTAGATAATTTTATTGTACTATCATACAAAATGGGAGTAATATCAAATTTGTTAAGCATAAGTTTATTAGCAAACCTAATAGGCTTTTACTTTTTTCTAAATAAAGAATGGTATTACTCAGTTCGCGGAGTTATTTTAGGTCTTTTAACATGGGGAGCAGTTATATTATTTTTACGATTAACAATACCTGAAATGT
>JBBIKO010000208.1:3936-4227 GCA_037445415.1 Bacteroidota bacterium | reverse complement strand
AAACCACCATAACCTGAATCGAAAATACCTATTGGACCTTTAGAGTTTAATTTAGATTTCATATCCAAAAGTACAATAAAATTTTATACTTTGTATATTACTATATTGCAAATAATATCATATTGTTTTGTTTATCAGAAAATAGTGAAAACACTAAAATAAGTTATGCTTTGGTGTAAGGTGAAAGTAATATATTAAGTTAGCAAGAAAACGATTAGTTTTTATTTTTTGGGGATATAACTACTTTTAAATAAGTTACTATATATTTGATAATAAAAATTTTATGAATGG
>JBBIKO010000208.1:0-3926 GCA_037445415.1 Bacteroidota bacterium | reverse complement strand
AATTTAATTTCTAATAATTTCCATTTCTTGAATTAAATTTTTAGCTCCAGCGAACTTATCTATAATAAATAGTACATATCGTATGTCAACTGAAATTGTTCGTTGCAATCCTGGTTCAAATGCAATGTCACCGCTCATAGCTTCCCAGTTTCCATCAAAAGCTAAACCCACCAACTCTCCCTTACCGTTAATAACAGGGCTTCCTGAATTGCCACCAGTAATATCTGTGTTACTTAGAAAACAAGTCTTTATAATTCCATTTTCTGCATATGGTCCATAATCTTTGTTTTTCCAAAGTTCTTTTAACTTAGCTGGAACTATAAATTCATCGTTTGAATTGTCTTCTTTTTCCATTATTCCATCTAAGGTTGTATAATAGTCATAAAAAACACCGTCGGCTGGACTATAAGGTAAAACGTGTCCATAAGTCAAACGCATTGTAGAGTTAGCATCGGGATAGAATATTTTATTTGGGTACATTTCCATTAGTCCGGCAATATACAATCGTTCTGCTTTGGCAAGCATATATCTATATTGTTCAAAATCTGAATCAAAACGTTTAATAGAGCCATTTATAGAGTAGGTTAAGTTGAAGATAGGATCTTTATCGAGTTTTTTGAAATTTGGGTTGTTTAGAAAAGCTAACACATCATCTTCACTTCTGAACATACTAACCTCGAAAGCTTCTTTTGCAAATTTATCGAAATTGCCTTTATAATCCTTATTTATTTTAACTAAAGCTGTAGGTAAAAAGTATGAATTAACATCTTCGACAAATAGTTTACTAAGTGCGGCTAAAACTTTTTTATCAGTCAATAAATGGTAATTTTTATAGTAATTTTCTGTATCTTTTTTTAATTGTTCGATAATTTTATTTTTCGTTTCTATTTTTGTTGTATCAGCTTCTAAAGCAGAATATAAAGTAATAAAGCGAGAAGCAAATGCAAGAATATCAATGCCTCTAATGCCTGCTTCGCGTGAATATGTTTTAAATAAGTTATAATCTTTCATTTTAGTATAGGCTTCTTCGTACAATTTAAGTACTTCGCCATATTTTTCTTTTCTATGTTGAGACTGATTTACCCATTGTTCAAAATCTTTTTCTTGTTTAAGCTTGGTATCAACAACTCTTAATCGTTTCAAACCTTTTGTTTGACCTATAAAATATTTCCAATAATTAGAAGTTTGAGCATATTTTGAAGCGTATTGAATTCTTACTTTAGGATCTTTATTCATTTCTTCTTTATATAAGGATAATTTTTTCTCTCTAATTTTTACAATACTTGGATTTATAACATTCATAGCTTCTTTAACACCCCAAGAAGTCATATATCGTTGGGTTCTGCCAGGAAAACCAAGAATCATAACAAAATCTCCTTGTCTTACTCCTGCTAACGAAATAGGTAGCGAATGCTTAGGATTATATGGCACGTTATCATTCAAATATCTTGTTGGTTTGTTATTTTTATCGGCATATACTCTAAATAATGCAAAATCGCCAGTATGTCGTGGCCACATCCAATTGTCGGTATCACCACCAAACTTACCAATAGATGACGGTGGTGCTCCAACTAAACGTACATCGTGAAATACTTCGAAAAGCATAAGCAAATACTGGTTACCACCAAAAAAATCTCTTACAATGGCTTGATAATGATTGTCTTTTTTAGCTTCTACTATAATTTTTTGAGCAGCTTTTTTAATAATATCGTTTCTTTCGTTTTCTTTCATTGTAGGTGTTACATCAGCTAGTACTTGTTGGGTAACATCTTCTATTCTAACTAAAAAACTTACAAATAAGTCGGGATTTGGTAATTCTTCTTCATAACTTTTTGCCCAAAAACCATTTGTAAGATAATCATTTTCAACAGTACTGTGGTATTGTATTTGTCCATAACCACAATGATGATTAGTTAACAACAAACCATTTTTCGAAATAATTTCGCCAGTGCAACCATTACCAAACTGAACTATTGCATCTTTTAATGAAGAACGATTGACATTGTATATATCTTCTGGCGATAATTTTAAACCTGCTTTTTGTAAATCTGAATATTTCTTTCCTAAAATAGTTAATAACCACATTCCTTCATCAGCAATAAGCTGAAATACAAATAAAATGCTAACGATAAATAAACTAAACTTACGCATATTCAATTTTTTTTGCAAAACTAACAAAAAATTATAATTAAATGTTTGTAAAAATACTTTTAAAATTTTGCTGACAACAAAATACTTTAAAATGCTTTTAAAACTTCTATCCACTCCCCTTTAAGCTGCGCACGAATATCGTAATTATACATATCTTCGCAAACAACCAAAGGATGATAGAATTTACCAGCAAAGGAAGCATTAACGGGAATTTTAAATATTTTTGTTTGCAACGAACCTAAAAAGAAATAATAATATACTCTATCATCTCTAATGTCTTTATAATCGTAATATTCTGTGTAATTTGATTCATATTCTAACATTCTATCATTTAATATCTCAAAGCCTGAAGGTGCTGAATATGTAAGTGCTAATCTGGACAAAGATTTATTTGTTAAATTTTTTACTTGAATAATAGCATATAAATTTTCGGTTTGTTTTAAATTTTTTATATCAACTGGTTCATTATTGATATTGACATAACTTAAATCTAATTTTATGCTTTTCTCTATATTTTTTTCGCTTTCTAATGGAAGAATTCCTTTGCTAATGGTTTGCACATATATTGGAAAATTAGACAAATTATTGATTTGAAGTGTATTCGATATATTAGAATTATTTATGTTGATATTATAAAAATATTTCATACTTTCATACGATTTTTTGTCTTTTTGATTGATAATGTATTCTATTTTCATTGGTGTTCTTAATTTTTCGCCTTGTAAATAATTGGAACAAGCAATAAGTGCAAAAGCTAATGATTGTGTGCTATACCAATTATCAGAAGATAGCATTTTAGATAATTCTTTAATGTATTTAAAAGCTTTTATTCTATTGTTCATTGTAGTGTACGATAAAGAAACAAATGCTATTTCACGCATTTCGCTTCCGTAAAGGTCATAAAACGTTTGTGTTGAATTAGTGTATTGGGCCTTAGATATAAGTTGATTTGCAATTTTATATCGACCTGTTAAAGCATAGGCAGCAGAAAGAGGATAAATAGCATTTTCGATAAGATTTTTCTCGTTATAGAGCCTGTTCATTGAATTGATATCTGCATTTGATATAAGAGCTAAAGTATATAGCCTATATGCTTGGATATATTGAGACGACGGTCCTTTGTTATACCATTTTTGTGATGCTGTTTTCTGATAATTGATAAATTTATTTAAAACTTCAAATGGAATTGTATATCCAGCTTTTTGAGCTTCAATTAAAAAATGACCACAGTACGAAGTAATCCATTCATCTACATCTTGTTGCCTTGGCCAATATGAAAAGCCACCAGAATAAGTCTGGTATTTAATAATACGTTGTATTGTGCTTTTAATGTTGAATGTAATTTCTTTTTTTCTTTGTTCGGGTAAATCCATTAATTTATTCAAATATAATTGAGGGAATGCTCCTGAAATTATTTGTTCGAGACAGCTATGAGGATATGATATTAAATAATTTAGATGTTTTTCAAGATTTAAAGGAGGAATAGCGCTAATTTCAACAGATGAAAAATTTGTGTTTTCTATACCAAAAGGTTTAATTGTAATATCACGTTTTTTTCCATTTTCTATAACATATTCTTTTGTTTGTGTTGTAAACGGGTTAGGATTACGAACATATATATCAATAGTTTGTGAAGACACTTCGTTGCCAGATTGAGCTTTAACTTCAATTTGAGCAGCACCTGAAATGTTACCACCTTTTAATGTAAAAAATACAGTTTTATCTGAACTATAAGTCAGTGTTGTATTTTGTTGCTTTGAACTTTGTATAGAAAT
>JBBIKO010000207.1:0-4230 GCA_037445415.1 Bacteroidota bacterium | reverse complement strand
AGAACCAGTGTAGCCTGTTGTAGAAAAAATTACATCTTTAACACCTGCAAATTCAATAATTTTAAATGTATAATATTCCATGTTTTCAACAGGGACGTTAGTTAATTTTTGCATAGCTTTTAATGCCAAGGGGCCTTGAACAGCTAGTTGTGAAATATTATCTGAATCGTTTATAAGTTGAACGCCAAATTTATTTTGTATGCTAAGCCAGTTCCAATCTTTTTCTATATTTGCTGCATTTACAACCATTAAATAAGTATTTTCGTCGAAACGATAAACTAATAAGTCATCTACAATTCCGCCCTTTCCATTTGGGAAACACGAATATTGTACTTTGCCATTGTACAATGCCTCAGCGTCGTTTGAAGTTATCCATTGTACAAAATCGAGAGCATTAGAGCCTTTAACCCATATTTCGCCCATGTGCGATACATCGAAAACACCAAGTTTAGTACGTACTGAAATATGCTCTTCTATGTCGCCCGAGTATTTTAAAGGCATATAAAACCCGGCAAAAGGAACCATTTTGGCACCTAATTTCTCATGAATTTTCGATAATGCAGTTGGCTTCATTATTTTTTTGCAAATTTATATTAAAATTTTCGAAATTATAGCATATCAATGAAGTTTGCTGTATTAGATGAATAATTGATGGGTATGTATTATTCTTAATTGTTAACCATTTTTCTTTGTTTACCCATTCTACTTTTTCGATATTTTCAAAAATTTGAGGAATTAAACGATTGTATTTGTTTACAAAAAACAAATACCAGTATGTTCTTTTTATAATTTTAGTATTATTTTGTTCGTAAATATGATATGTAATATCTATAAATACAGCGTTATTTGAAGAAACATTTACATTACATTCTTCTGATACTTCCCTTATTGCTGTTTCGAATGCATTTTCGCCTTTGTCAATTTTACCTTTTGGCAAATCCCAATATCCGAACCTGTGTATCATTACCCATTCGTTGTGTTCGTTTACAACAATGCCTCCTGCTGCTTCTATTATGTTAAAATATGAAATAAATTGACTAAAAAGCCTTTCAGGAAAAGGTGAACGATAAATAATTGTGTCAGAAAAATTATTAAATATTGAGTTAATATCGTAGGAATCAATATAAGTTTTATTTTCATTATTATGGAATTCAAAACAAATTGTTTTGTTTTTGAAAAATACAGTAATGTTTTTATACATAATAAGTTAAGGAGTTAAAATCTTTTTGTATTCTGTTTCATTTGTAATTATTTCTTTTGCTTTTGAAAGTACAGGGTCGTTTCGTAACATAGCAAGTATGCGTCCTTTTTGATAGAAATATCGGTTAGCAATTTCTTCGAGTAGTAACTGTTTAATTTCGCTTTCAAATAGCTTAAAATCTTGTTCTTTATTGTGTTGAATTTGTTTTTGTAGTTGTTCCAAATTAAGTTTAGTAAGTTCGTAATATTTATCTTCTTTTAACGAATTAGTTAGCTCTTCAAGTGCCATTTCGCTTTTAGTTTTATAATCAAATTTATATGTCATTGCGAACTTTATAAAATCTTCATAAATTTTATTATTAACAAATATGTTATTTATTCCTTCTATGCTTTTGTTTTCGTGGAAGAATTTATTAGCATAATCGAAAATAATATAATTATCTAACAAAGCTTCTGTTAAAGGGCTTAATTTTTCGGGTTCTATTACTTTATCGGGCAAAATTCCGCCACCATCGCAAACTGTTCTGCCTTTGCTTGTTTTAAATGATTTTACCAGCGAATCGGGTATTTTGCCAATACTACCATCTGGATTACGGTGTGCATAATCTATTGCTTGAATGCATCTACCCGAAGGCGTATAATATTTGGCAGTTGTGACTTTAAGTTTAGCATTATAACTCAAATCTCTTGTTGTTTGAACAAGACCTTTTCCATAAGTTCTTTGCCCTATAACAACTCCACGCTCTAAATCTTGCATAGCACCAGCAAGTATTTCTGATGCTGACGCCGATATATTATTTACCAAAATAGCTATAGGTGTATTTATATCTAAAGGTTGTATATTAGATATGTATTCTTTTTCCCATTCTTTTACTCTACCTTTTGTACTTACAATAAGAGTTCCTTTAGGCACAAAAAAACTAACAATTTGAACAACTTCCATTAACAAACCACCTGGATTACCACGTACATCTATAATTAGCTGTTTCATTCCTTGTTCTTGTAAATCTTTAAAAGTTTTAGCTAATTCCGAAGCGGCATTTTCGGTGAAATTAGATAAGTATATATAACCTGTATTTTGTTCTATTATTCCATAATAAGGAATATTGTTAATTTTTATTTCTTGCCTTGTTAATGTAGTAGTCTCAATTTTACCTGTTACTGCTTTTTTTACTTTTATTGTAATTGTAGTATTTGGTTGTCCTTTTAATATTTCCGATATTTCATCAACTTTTTTACTTTTTACAGATTTGCCATCTATTTCGAGAAGAATATCGCCAGCTTGAATACCACTCTTTTGTGCAGGGTAGTTTTCGTAAGGTTCGCTAATCATAATATCATTTCCTCGTTGTTGAACAAGAGCACCAATGCCACCATATTGTCCTGTTGTCATAAAGCGTAAATCTTCTATTTGGGTTTCGGGTATGTAAATTGTATATGGGTCTAACGAGCTAAGCATAGCATCTATGCTATTTTTTATTACTTCTGAAGGATTTATTTCATCTACGTAGTAAACACTTAACTCGCGGAATAATGAATAATATATATCAAGGTTTTTAATAATTTCGAAATTTACTTTATCGTCAAAACTTGTAAAAACACCTAAGCAGATTGCAAAAATCAGAATCAGCCACATTTTCTTAAGTATAAAAAAATATTTTTTCATAATACTTCTTGTTTTTAAGGAACAGGGTCGTATCCGCTACCACCCCAAGGATTACACTTTAATATACGCTTAATAGAAAGCCAGCTACCCTTAATTGCACCGTGCTTTTTCAGGGCTTCTATGGCATAAGACGAGCATGTAGGATAATAACGACAAGAGTTAGGTAGGATAGGCGATAATATGAATTTATAAAGATTAATAATTGCAATTAGTATCAAAGAAAATATTTTCATATTTCATTGTATTCTTGTAGTATTTTTTCTTTTATTGCATGTAAAGTTAAGCATAAAACCTTTTCTAAATTTGCGTATGTATATTTTTCGTCTGTTAAATAAATAAAATTGATGAAAACATAAACCTGATTTAAACTTTGATACAGAATTTGTTTGTTTTTTCTGTATGCTTCTCTCATAATTCTTTTAATATAATTTCTTTCTACTGCTTTTTTTATTTTTTTCGATGACACTGAAAAAGCAACTTTTATGTTTGTATCGTTTGGGTTCGATTTTATATAAAAGTAAAAAGCTTTTACAGGAAAAATAACAATATTTTTTCCCTCATTAAAAAGTATTTGAAAATCTGATTTTTTACAAAGTCGTTCGTTTTTTTTAAAAGTGGCTCTCATTTAATTAGTTGATGCTACTTTTCTTTTTGACACTTTTTAAGAAAAGCATCAAGAGCCGCATTTATAGATGAAAATACTTTTGTTGGCGATTCTATTTGTACATTTATACCAGCTTCTCTTGCAGCTTGTGCAGTTAAAGTTCCTGAAGTTCCAATAATGATATTCTCTTGTTTAAATTCGGGAAAGTTTTCGAATAAGGATTTGATTCCAGCAGGAGTAAAGAAAACAATGATTTGATAGTCGTGAAGGTTTAAATCTTTCATGTTGTTACTAACGGTACGCGATAGTATTGCTGTTTTATAGTTTAATTCAAATTTATTTAAGGCTTCTAAGGTAGAAGCTTTGTGAGGTTCGGTAACAGGAACAATGTAATTACAATCTTTATTTTTCAAAAAATAATCTTTCATGTCTTCGAGTTGATTGTTCCCGTAGAAAATTTTTCGCTTTCTGAATACCACATACTTTTGAAGATAAAATGCAGTTGCTTCGTTTATGCAGAAGTATTTCATAGTTTCGGGAATAACTACCCTCAGTTCTTCGCACATTTTAAAAAAGTTATCAATATGTAGTTTGCTTGTAAATACGACTGCATTATAATCGCAAATATTAATATGTTGTTGTCTAAATTCTCGTGGCGTTAAAGGCTCAACTTGAATAAATGGTCTAAAGTGTATTTTAACATTATACTTAGTAATTAGCTCCGTATATGGAGACTTTTCATTTGTTGGTGGTGGCTGAG
>JBBIKO010000206.1:0-4244 GCA_037445415.1 Bacteroidota bacterium | reverse complement strand
CTTGAAGAATTAGTAAACATTATAGAATTGTTTTTATTTTCCCAATTCTGGCCACTATCAGATGTGTAATAAACTTTTCCCCCTGCACCACTGGTTGGATACATAGCAACCCATGCTTTTTGATCGCTTAATGCACAAATGTGAGCAGGTGCCAAAGCTCCTGTAGCATTTATTGTTCCGGGGGTCCATGTGTTACCACCATTAGTTGTTCTGGTAAACTCTTTTACAGGTTGACCGTTGGTCCCGTCAACAGCAGTTCCCCATGCAATATTTTCATCAACAATTGAAATATGGTAAACTCCGCGGTACATTGAGGTAAAACCACTTGCCTGTTCTATCCAAGCAGATTGCGCCGGCTGCATTACTGTTATAAATGCTGTTTTTGTTTCGGTGCTTGTATTTACCCCATCAGAAACAGTTAATGTTACAGAATAAGTTCCTGGAGTATCATAAACAATGTTTTGCGGATGTTGTTGTGTAGATGTAGATGGATTTCCTCCAGGAAAAGACCAATTCCATGAAGTTATATTTCCCACAGATAAATCTGTAAAGTTTACATAGCCGCATGAATTTATAAAATTGCCTGAACAAGTAAAATTTGCAGTAATTTGTTGAATACTATCCTGAACCATTTTTACTGCGTTAAATGCATTTATACGTCCTGCTCCAACTTTCCCTTGATGTTCAGGATTTTGCAGCGATTCAATATTAGTACAAGATGCTTTAAGTAAATATGTTAATCTGTCGGGTGTTAGGTTCGGATCAACAGATTTCATAAGCCCGCATAATCCTGCAACAATAGGAGAGGCCATAGAAGTACCAACCATTTTACCATAATTATTTCCTGCAATAGTACTATGTACTCCTCTATTTAGAAGAATATCTAATAATCCTCCGTCATTTTTGTAACCCCCAGGAGCCATAACATCAATCCATGTCCCAAATTGAGAAAAGGACGCTTTTTTATCATTTCCATTAGTTGCTCCTACTGCAATAACATGATTGCATGCGGCAGGATAGCCTACATAATTAACATTGTTCGGATCTTCTGATCCATCGCCGTTATTTCCTGCAGCAGCAACTAAAACACAACCTTTGTTATAAGCATAATCTATTATCATTTGCATTGTTTGGAAATAAGAAGGACCTCCAAAAGACATGTTTATTATATGTGCTCCATTATCGGCAGCCCATGTAATGCCTTCGAACATTGCTGATACTCCTTGTCCACCATCGGCATCAGCTCCAGCTTTTATAGCTATAAGTTTACAATTGAATCCTATTGATGATATGCCAACACCGTTGTTTGTTGCTGCAACGGATAGTCCAGATGTATGTGTCCCATGCGACCAAATTGTAGTATTTTGAGGAGGTTTGGGATCATTGTCTCCATCGCCAAGGTCTATTGCTAAATGTACTTTTGGAGATATATCGGGATGGGATATATCTATGGCATTATCTATAACTGCTATGTATATATTCGGATCTCCTTGAGTTATGTCCCATGCTTGTTGAGAGTTAATTTTTGTTAAATGCCAATTGTTATCAGTATTGCTTCCATAGTCGTTAGGTGTAAAACGGATAGGGAAGTATGGAACTTTTTCGGCATACTCAACTTGTGGAACAAGAGAAAGTTCACGTATAAATTCATCTATCATTTCTCTTTTGTCAAAATGAACACGAAATATTCTATGTAATTTTGGTTCTGTTGTTTGCCAGAAAGTGTTTCGTACAGATGAAATTCCGTATTTGTCTTTCATTTCGCTTAAAAATGGGATGTTTTCGGGAAGTGTTTTCCCTGCTTTAATCGGAAAATTTAGTGGAGCATCGTCTTTAAATTTTAAATACAAAGCTCCGTCAACTGCATATTTGTCAACAGTTTGAGCTATTATAGCCGTATTTATAAAAACAGCCATGCAAAAAATAATTAAACTTTTAAATTTCATAAGCATATGTTTTAGTTAAATATGTTTTAAAATTACACATAAATTTTTAATTATTGAACTATTTGTTAAATATTTTTCTTAGATAATTCATCCCAATATTCAACAGCTCTTCTTATGTGTGGTATTATAATGGTCCCACCAATAGTACAACCGACTGAAAGAACTTCGAAAAATTCTTCTTCTGTAATTTCAGCTTTATAGCATTGTTCGATATGGTATTTTACACAATCGTCGCAACGAAGAACTAATGAACTAACTAATCCCAACATTTCCTTTGTTTTTGTATCGAGTGCGCCTGCTTCGTAAGTTAAAGTATCTACACTATAAATTCGTTTTATTACTTTGTTGTTCGATTTAAGAATACGAATGTTCATTTTTTCGCGATATTCGCGAAATTTTTTTACTTCACTCATAATATTGCTTTCCCAATTAATGTTGCCGATGTAAAACTTTCTATCTTAACTTTGACAATAGTTCCAAAAGTAACTTCCTTGTCAAACGAAAAAACTACAACTTTATTTTGAGAGTTTCTTCCCATAAATTGCTTTTTCGATTTTTTTGAGTATCCTTCTACCAGTACTTCATAAATTTCTCCAACATCGTTTTGTTTCGATTTGTAGCTAAGTTCGTTTTGCAATTCAATAACCTCATTAAGACGTCTGATTTTTTCTTTTTCAGGGACATTATCTTTTAAAAATTTGGCGGCATAGGTTCCGCTACGTTCGCTGTATTTAAACATAAAAGAAAAATCATATCCAACTTCTTGCATTAGCAAAAGTGTTTGTTGATGGTCTTTAAGAGTTTCATTGCAAAAACCTACCATTATATCGGTCGAAATAGCAACGTCAGGTAAATAATGACGAATTGCATTTATTTTTGCCATGTATTCTTCAAGTGTATAGCCTCTATTCATTAGTTGAAGTATTTTATTACTTCCCGACTGAACAGGTAAATGTATGTGTTTACATATATTGGGATACAAAGCAACAACTTGAAGTAATTTATCTGTCATGTCTTTTGGATGATTTGTGCTAAAACGAAAGCGTATATCAGGAAAAGATTCTGCACATTTTTTAAGTAAATCGGGAAATAATATATCTTGAAAATTGTAAGAATCTACATTTTGTCCTATAAGCATAACTTCTTTATAACCATTGTTTTTAAGGTTCGATATTTCGTTTAATATTGACTCAGGGTTTCTACTTCGTTCTACACCGCGTACGTAAGGAACAATACAGTAAGAACAAAAATTTTGACAACCTCTAGTTATAGCAACGAAAGCCGTAATTCCGTTGTTTTCGTATCGGTATGGCAGTACATCTTCGTATGTTTCATTGTCGGAAAGCTCTACTTCAACAATTTTGTTATTTTTATTTAGTTTTTTTAATATTTCAGGAATTTGTCTATAGGAATCTGGACCAACAACTAAATCAACCATTACCTCTTGTTCAAGGAGTTCTTCTTTTAATCGTTCGGCCATACAACCAAGTACTCCTATTTTTGTTTCAGGTTTTTGCTTTTTTATTTGATGAAAAACTTTTAAACGTCCACGAACTCTTGTTTCTGCATTTTCTCTGATGCTACAAGTGTTGATAAAAACAATATCTGCTTCGTTTATATTATTGGTTTGTATATAATTGTTATTGTTTAAAATTGATGCTACGATTTCGCTATCTGCTACATTCATTTGACAGCCGTAAGTTTCTATATAAAATTTCATTTTTTTTTCAAAAATACAGAAAGATTAGAATTTAATACAATGACTATAAAATCACGAAAAACGTTGCATAGCAAATTGAATAATAAAATCGGTAAAAATTTGATGTCCGTTCGGATAAAAACTAAGTATTTCGTCGGCACTTGAAGGATTATTTTTTGGATAATAAATACTGCAATTAGGGTTTAGTTCAAGAAAATAGATATCACCAGTTTTGTTCATACGATAATCGAAACGAGCATAGCAATTTCCATTCATCTCTTTGTATATTTTTTTACTAATTTCCTTTAAATTGTGGTTTAATATATTATTGTTTACCTTTTCATATTTCATACTTGTGTGATTGTTCCATTTTAAATCAAAATGCTTAAAAGTTTCATTTTCTGGAAAAATAATTTCAGCAGCATCGAAAGCTATTGATTTGTCATTATCAATTGAAACTAATAACACTGTAAATTCTCTGCCATCAATGTATTCTTCTACTAACGCATTACCAAAATTATATATCATTATTGAAACTTGCTTTTTTAATGAATCTAAGTCGTATACAACAGAATTTTTTGTTAAACCAATGCTACTGT
>JBBIKO010000205.1:2339-4254 GCA_037445415.1 Bacteroidota bacterium | reverse complement strand
AGATGGCTGTTTTATTGGTTCGCGTTGCATAATTGTAGAAGGTGTTCGTATTGGTAAAGAAGCTGTGTTGGGCGCAAATGTTGTTATTACGCAGTCAACAAAAATTATAGATGTATCGCAAGAAAGACCTGTTGAGTATAAAGGATATGTTCCCGATAGGTCTGTTGTAATTCCGGGTAGTATTCCAAAAAAGTTTGCAGCAGGTGAATATCATGTTCAATGTGCTTTTATTATTGGTAAAAGAAAAGAAAACACTGATTTAAAAACATCGTTAAACGAAACTTTAAGAGAGTTTAATATTTCTGTTTAATCTATGAGAATAGGCTTCGACGCAAAACGAGCGTTTTTTAATAACACTGGCTTAGGTAATTACAGTAGAAATACGCTTCAACAGCTATTTAAGCATTATCCACAAAACGAATATTTATTGTATTCTCCTTCAAATAGAATAAAAATTAAATTTCAGTTACCTGAAAATGCTCAAATAAAAACACCCGACAATTGGATGTCGAAATTATTCAAATCGTATTGGCGTTCGTTTTTAATCACAAAACAAATAAAATTTGATAAGGTAAACGTTTATCACGGATTGAGCAATGAACTTCCTTTTGGAATAACTGAAACCAGAGTAAAGTCGGTTGTAACTATACACGATCTTATTTTTAAACGCTTTCCGCAATGGTACAAACCTATTGATGTAAAAATTTATGATAAAAAATTTCACTACGCAGCAAAATTTTCCGATATTATAATTGCAGTAACTCGTAAAACATCTGAAGATATTCAAGAGTTTTATAATGTTGATTCAAATAAAATTCGTGTTGTTTATCAGAGTTGTAATCCAAAATTTTTTCAATTATTAGATAAAAATGTAATAAAAGATGTATTGAACAATTATGAATTACCTGATGAATATGTTTTATATGTGGGGACAATAGAAGAAAGAAAAAACTTACATAGTATAGTTGAAGCTTTAATAATAGGTAAAATTGATGTACCTCTTGTTGTTATTGGCAGAAAAACAAAATATTTCTTCGAAAAAGTTCTACCATATGTCCAAAAGCATAATTTAGAATTGAAAGTTATTTTTATTGACAATATTGAAAACAATAAGCTTCCTGCTATTTATCAAGGAGCAAAATTGTTTGTTTACCCATCGTTGTACGAAGGTTTTGGTATTCCAATTCTCGAAGCACAGGCTTCTGGTGTTCCTGTTGTTACTTCAAAAGGAAGTTGTTTTAAAGAAACTGGTGGCAATCATTCGTTATATGTTAACCCTTTAAATTCCGAAGAACTTGCTGTTACATTGAAAAAAGTTCTTAACGATAGAACTCTTAGAATTGAAATGATTGAAAAAGGCAGACATTATGCAAAAACCTTTTCAGATGAAATTAGTGTAAAAAAATTGCACGATATTTATGAAGAACTTGTTTGAATTTGATGAAGAAATAGAACAATGTTTATGGACACTAACTGATGGTGGTATTTTGTTTTTCGAAACAGATTTTGATTATTATTTAGGCTGCGATTCTACGAAACTAAGCACAATAGAAAATATTCATCAAATTACAAGTTCGTTTAAATCATTTAATGCCATTTTAGTAAATAGTATGGCTATGCTTATTAGATATGTTGAAGATGTTCCTGAAATGGCATACGAAGTTAGTGAGCGAGTTAATTCAACACTAACAATGATTTTTTCAAAACAAAAAAATTTACATAAAAATTTATTTATGAAAGATAATTATATAGCCATAACTATTTCTTTCAATCAATTTTTCAAAACTCTTGTTTCGACTTATAAAAAGCCGATTTTTTACAAAAAAATTAAAAAGCAAAATGATAATATTAAATTTTTTGGTAACTTAAATGAAAAAGTACATTTCATAAAACAATCAAATATACAAATTCAATC
>JBBIKO010000205.1:0-2329 GCA_037445415.1 Bacteroidota bacterium | reverse complement strand
AGAATTTACATTAATAAAGTTTTATCCAGATGGCAGTTATATATTTTTTAAAAAATAATTTTTCGTTTTTCAATTTTAATATTAAAATTATTATTAACTTTGCAACTCAAAATTTTAAAATTAAGATTTTATGTACTTAACTGCAGAAAAGAAAAAAGAATTGATTGAGAAATACGGGAAAAGTAACGTAGATACTGGATCTGCAGAAAGCCAGATCGCATTGTTCTCTTACCGTATAGCTCATTTAACAGAACATTTGAAAAAAAATCGTAAAGATTTTTCAACTCAGCAAGCTTTAATTAAATTAGTTGGTAAACGACGTAAGTTGTTAAATTATTTAAAGCAGAAAGACATTGAGCGATACCGAGCAATCGTAAACAAATTGAATCTAAGAAAATAGAAGGCAATGAAAAATTGCCTTTTTTTTTATTTACATAAAAAAATATAAAACTATGTACAACTTAACAAGAAAAGAAGTAACATTAAGTGACGGAAGAAAAATTTGCATAGAAACAGGTAAGCTGGCAAAACAAGCACACGGTTCTATTGTTTTAAGAATGAACAACACGATGCTTCTTGCAACAGTTACATCGGCCAAAGAGGCAAAAGAAGATGTTGATTTTATGCCTTTATCTGTTGAATATCGCGAAAAGTATTCAGCATCTGGTCGTTTCCCTGGCGGTTTTATTAAAAGAGAAGCAAAACCTTCGGAATATGAAATATTAGTATCAAGACTGGTTGATAGAGCTTTAAGACCTTTATTTCCAGATGATTATCATGCAGAAACTTTTGTTAATATTGATTTAATCTCGTCTGACGGGGAGACAATGCCCGATGCACTTACTGGTTTTGCTGCTTCAGCTGCACTCACTATAAGTGATATACCTTTTAATGGTCCAATTTCTGAAGTTAGAGTGGCACGTATAAATGGGAAATTTGTTGTTAATCCTAATAGGAGCGAATTAGAAAACGCCGATATTGACATGATAGTTGGCGCAACATACGATAATATTCTTATGGTCGAAGGAGAATTCGATGAAACAAGTGAAGAAGATATGATTGAAGCAATAAAATTTGCCCATGAAGAAATAAAAAAGCAATGCTTGTTACAAATTGAACTTGCTAATGAGCTACAAGTAAAGAAAAAAGAATATTGTCACGAAACAAATAATGAAGATATTAAACAACAACTTAATAATTTCGCATATCAGAAGATATGGGATGTTATATCAAATGGAATAAAAAATAAGCACGAAAGAAACAATTTATTAGATGCTATAAAAGAAGAATTTATACAAGCATTGCCAGAAGAGCAACGTGAAGAATACACTCCAATGATTAACCGATATTATAAAAATCTTGAAAAAGAAGTAATACGCGAATATTATTTAACAAATTTTACTCGCTTAGATGGACGCAAAATGGATGAAATACGCCCAATTTGGTGCGAAATAGACTACTTGCCCATGGCACATGGCTCTGCAATATTTACACGCGGCGAAACACAATCATTAACAACAGTTACACTCGGAACAAAATTAGATGAACAACAAATAGATGGTGTAGTTTTTCAAGGTTACGAACGATTTTTTTTACATTATAATTTCCCACCATTTTCAACAGGCGATGCACGCCCATATAGAGGTGTAGGACGTAGAGAAATAGGGCACGGCAACTTAGCGAACAGAGCGCTTAAAAGAATGATACCAACTGATCCTGATGTTAATCCTTATACCATACGTGTTGTGTCGGATATACTTGAATCAAATGGTTCTTCGTCAATGGCTACAGTTTGTGCAGGCACTCTTTCTCTTATGGATGCTGGCATTAAAATAAAAAAACCTGTTTCAGGTATTGCTATGGGAATGATTTCCGACGAAAAAACAGGAAGGTATGTAATTTTATCTGATATTTTGGGCGATGAAGACCATCTTGGCGATATGGATTTTAAGGTTTGTGGAACTGCCGATGGGATAACAGCAACACAAATGGATATTAAAATCAATGGATTATCGTACGAAGTGTTAGCGAAAGCATTAAATCAAGCAAAAGAAGGACGTTTATTTATTTTAAGTAAAATGTTGGAAACTATACCTCAACCTCGACCAGATTTTAAACCCCATGCACCAAGAATTGTAAGAATGGCTATACCTAAAGACCAAATAGGAGCTGTTATAGGACCAGGAGGAAAAATTATTCAAGAAATACAAGCTGCATCAAATACAACAATAGTGATAGAAGAAATAGATAATCAGGGTATTGTAGAAATTAGTGGAAATAGTGCTGAATCAATTCAATCGGCTATTAGGAAAATTAAAGGTGTAATTGG
>JBBIKO010000204.1:0-4288 GCA_037445415.1 Bacteroidota bacterium | reverse complement strand
AGAACATTGGGAAATACTTTTATTTATTGCAGGTATAATATTATTAATTGTTGAAATATTTTTTACCCCGGGTTTTGGTGTATTAGGAGCTTTCGGAATTATTTCAATTATTTTAGGTTTAACTCTCAGTTTAATTGATAATATCGTTTTTACTATTGAAGGAGCTGCTATTCCAGCATTTTTAAGAGCATTTGGTTTAGTTATTATTTCTTTATTACTATCGTTTTTTATATCAATATATTTATCAAGTAAAATATTGGTCAATTCACATTTTAAAAAACTAGCACTTCAAACACAACAAAACAAATCGGAAGGCTATATAGGTGTTCAATCACAAATAGCTAATATTGTTGGAAAAACGGGCATTACTACAACACCGTTACGACCTTCAGGAAAAATTGAAATTGAAAAAAAATGGTACGATGCTGTTTCGGAAGATGGCTTTCTGCAAGCTAACGAACAAATAATAGTTGTTAGATTTATCAACAATCAAGCTTATGTCAGAAAAGTTAAACAAGAATGATTTTCGGATTAGATTATTTGAAGAAAGTGATTATGAAAGTGTTCTTAAATTATGGGAACTGACAAATTTAGGTGGTGCTCACAGAGGTGATAATCTTAACATTATTAAAAATACTATTGAGGCTGGTGGTGAATTTTATATTTTAGAACACATCAAATCGAAAAAAATTATAGGGACAGCATGGATAACAAACGATAAACGCCGATTATACTTACATCATTTTGGAATACATCCCGATTTTCAAGCTAAAGGCTTATCGCATATTTTAGCCAAAGCATGTATAGACTATGGAAAAAAATTGAACTTACAAATGAAACTCGAGGTTCACACTAATAACACAAAAGCGAAGCAATTGTACGAAAAATATCAATTTAAAAAGCTTGACAATTACGAAGTTTTTATAAAAAGAGAATACAAGTAATACAATAGAATGTATATTACAAACAATAGCATAAATGTTAGTATAACAATTGTTTTTCGTAAATAATAAATAAGTATAAAAAAATTCAATATCGGCTACTTTAAATATTACTGAACATTTTATATCAGTATTATTTTTCGTAGCTGCCTTTCTTAATTATAACAGCATCTTTCATTAAAAACTTACCCATTGCCATTACATGGTATATTCGCTTATTATCAATAAACACCAAATCGGCATCCTTGCCAACTGCAATGTGTCCTTTTTGATGTAATTTTAATATATTAGCTGGGTTAGAAGTTAAAACTTTTATAGCTGTTTCTAATGGAATACCTTCTGTATAGACTGCATCCATTAATTCGCGAAAATTTGCAGATGGTAAACCCATTTCAAGTTTCACTAAATTTCCATTTGCATCAAATCCTGGTAGCGAACCACAAGCATCTGATGAAAAAGTTATTTTTTCAATTGATATTCCTGCATCGAGTAATATAGGAATACATTTTGATGGTTTTACTTCGTACTCGGGGAAATAAGGATAAGAACTTGTTGTAATATCAACATAACCGCCGCGTTTAGCAAATTCTTTTGCCGATTCAAGTGTATAATCATTACGATTACAGTGCGTAGGTAAAAATTGTGTTAGTTTTAACATGTTGTGACTTTTTTCAATAACCTTGTACATAGGTTCGAATGGTTCCTCCTGATCACCTAAATGTATATTAACAATTCCTGCCTTACCACCTAACATTGCTCCTACACGAGCATGTTCAACAATTCTAAGCAACTCATCTGTTGTTGGCCAAGAAGAGCGATGATCGCTTAATGCTATTTCGCCAACACCAATTATTTCGTCTATTAGTGCTATATCGCGTCCAACATCACCTGTAATTGTTGGCGTGGGGACCTGATACGAACCAGTGTAAATCCAGCTTGACACCCCTTCGGCTCTTAACCCTTTTGCTTTCATCAGCACAGAATCGACTGTACGTGTCATTCCATCAGTTCCTAAACAACCTATAACTGTTGTAACTCCTGCTTCAACAAGCATGCTCAATTGTAATTCGGGTGTACGAGTTGAAGGACCACCTTCACCACCAGCTCCAGCTATATGCACATGAGAATCGATGAAGCCAGGCACTACTTTTAAACCATCTGCTGATATAATTTCGCATGAAACGCCAACAGGTGGTTCAATATTATTATCAATTGACAATATTTTTGCACCTCCTATTAAAATATCTTTTCTACCTATGTATTCGGGTGCATAAATTTCTACATTTTTAAACAATGTTAACATACTCATAACGATTTAATTACACATTATATTTTTTCAATAAATATTCCATTTCGTCTGTTATAATATTTACAATTATTTTATGCTTTTGTTCTTCAGAATAAAAAGTTATTCTGTCTTTTTCATCATTGTTGCGATATAAAATACATTTTTCTTCTTCTACAACAATAAGCAGTCCGTCGGGTAATAATTGTTCGAGTAATACTTTTTCTTCTGAATAACTTGGTTCATCAAGTATAACTATATCGGCACCTCTGTGTAATATACCATAATCGTAAATATCGTCTTTATTGTGTTGAAATATAGCAATGTTTACTTCTGGATTTCGTAATATAATTTTTACATTTTGGTCGTGTTCGTGGTTAAGGTAAAAATATTCGTTGTTAAAACAAATCCCTTTGGATGTTAAACTACCAATATATACATTTCTGTATTCTGTTAATAAAGATTCAGTTATTTTATAAGCAAGTGTTTGAGGAATAAAATTTCCTACTATAATAGGTATGCGCCCTTTTTCTTTATCGTTAAAGTGCGAAAGCATTATATAACGAGGAACATCTATACTACCACCATAAGCAGGTGCTAAATGCATAAAAACCCCAGGTCCTGCATTAATTTCAATTATTCCAAAATTACCTTCACGCCACGATTTGGATATATCCTTAGCTAAAATATCTATTCCAAGACATTTTACTTTAAAAAAACGTGCTATATCTTCAACTAATTTAACATTATCGGAATGCATTTTTGAAGTAACATTGATAGATACTCCACCAGCCGAAATATTAGCAACACGGCGTAATGTTACGTGTTCTCCTTCACTTGGCACATAAGATAAATCTTTTCCTTGAAGAGAAAGATAATCTTTAAGATTTTCGTCTATTTTAATTTTACATAAAGGTGAACGAGCATTATCTAAACGAATTTCTTTTGCATTTTCTAGTTCTATAAGTTTTTCAATATTATCTCTTCCGTTTCCGACAACAAAAGCAGGGACACGTTCGAGAGCTGCAACAAATTTACCTCCAACGCACAAAAGACGATGATCGGTTCCATAAATTTGTTGTTGCACAAGTGCTCCTTCGAATGGTTTTCCTTGTTCTTCGCTTAAATTAATTATATGTTGAAAAGCTTTTCTTACTTCTTGTTCCGATTTAATTTCGGTTGTAACACCTTGTCCTTTATGTCCTGCAACAGGTTTTAACACAACAGGAAAACCAATTTTTTGTGCTTCGGCTACTGCTTCATCTTCGGAAAAACAATTGACAGATTTTGGGGTTGGAAAACCACACATTTCTAAAAATTCTCCAACCATATCTTTAAACATAGTAAACTCAGTATCCTTTATTCCGTCGTTATGAAAAGTTGTAGAACGTCCACGCAATTGCTTTACGCCATAACCCCATTGAAACTGATTTTCTTCGTAAAGGTAAAAAACTGGGATATCTAATTTCACGCCTGCTTCAATCAGCGAGTAAAGTGTAGGTCCTCCGAATAAAGTTTTGTCGAAGCGAGTTTGTAACATTTCAAATTCGCCTTTAATATCGTATTTATGACCTTTTTCGATATCTTGAAACCATTCACTTACAACATAAACAGCTGCTTTAGTAACGGGTTTATCGAGGTATTCTACTGCAATAACATAATCGTCGCCATCTGTTGAAATGCTATAATGCCCTATAAATAAATCTATATCCATTTTTAAAATATACACCAGTGTTTCTGCAAATAAATCTACAACATCTGAAATTCTTTTTTCTTTGAATTTTGGAAACACCGAAAATACTTCCTTTTCAAAAATATCAACAGAAGCAGTTTTTGGTAAAACAGTCAAATTAAAAACTGCACAGGCTCTATCTAAATAATAATTTGGTCCTGTGTAAAAATAAAATTTTGACGCTTTAAAATTTTCCATTTTGTAAGCTTAGTTTAATTGATTTGTAAAGTTAAAACAAATATTTCATATTGACTTTAACTAATATTTTTTTTAAGTTAAAAAACTAATAATTTTAATCTAACTTTACAGCAACCGAATCTGTGTTTAAAT
>JBBIKO010000203.1:0-4295 GCA_037445415.1 Bacteroidota bacterium | reverse complement strand
AATTGGCAGATATTTTGCTCTATTATATGTGCATATTATGTACGAAATTAAAGGCACTATTCCGATTTTTTTGATTTATTTATTGTTCGTAATTCAAAATTTTTTCCCAAATATAACTTACGCACATGTTCGTCTTCGCTTAATTCGTATGCAGTTCCTGATTTAAAAATTTTCCCCTCAATAAGCAAATAAGCTCTGTCTGTTATTGAAAGTGTTTCGTGAACATTGTGGTCTGTTATAAGTATTCCAATGTTTTTTTCTTTAAGTTTACTTACAATTTCTTGAATATCTTCAACTGCAATTGGGTCAACTCCTGCAAAAGGTTCATCAAGTAAAATGAATTTTGGGTTAAGTGCTAATGCTCGGGCAATTTCTGTTCTGCGTCGCTCACCACCAGAAAGTTGTATGCCTAAACTTTTTTTAATTTTGTTCAAACCAAATTCAGATAAAAGCGTTTCGAGACGTTCTTTCTGATAATCAACAGGAAATTTCGACATTTCTAAAACAGAACGAATATTATCTTCAACTGTCATTTTACGAAAAATTGAAGCTTCTTGAGCTAAGTACCCAATTCCTATTTGTGCTCTTTTGTAGATGGGATAATCTGTAATTTCTAAATCGTTGTAAAATATTTTGCCATTATTTGGTTTTACTAAGCCAACAATATAAAATGTTGTAGTTTTACCTGCTCCGTTTGGCCCTAATAGTCCTACAATTTCTCCTTGTTTAACTTCAATATTTACATTATTTACAACAGTTCTATTTTTATATTTTTTTACAAGGTTTTGAGTATATAAAACCGAAATATTGTTCATATTATTCTACATTAAATCAATCCTGCTTTTAATAAATCGTGTAAATGAATCATACCTATGTAACTATCATTTTCGTTAAAAACTATAAGTTGAGTAATTTTATTGTTTTCCATCATATAAAAAGCATTTACTGCTAATTCATTGAAATGAATAGTTTTTGGTGACTTATTGCATATATCTATTGCTTTAAGTTTTGTATAATCATCATTTCGTTCGAGCATTCTTCGCAAATCTCCGTCAGTTATAATTCCAATAATTTTATTATTTTCAATTACAGCTGTTGCTCCAAGTCTTTTCGATGAAATTTCGAGGATTACTTCTTTTATATTGTCAGTTGGTTTGACAGAAGGTACTTTATCTTTTTGCAAAATGTCAGAAACCTTTAAATAAAGTTTTCGTCCTAGTGTTCCACCTGGATGAAATTTAGCAAAATCGCTTGCTTTAAAACCTTTACATTCAATCAGTGCAATAGCAATGGCGTCGCATAAAACTAGTTGAGCTGTTGTGCTTGTTGTAGGAGCTAAGTTATTAGGACAAGCTTCTCGTTTTACTGTTGATAGAATAACATAATCGGCATTTTGAGCTAAATAAGAATCTTTATTTCCTACAATAGCTACAAGTTTATTGCCCAAATGCTTAATAAATGGAACTAAAACTTTAATTTCTGGCGTGTTTCCGCTTTTAGATAAACAAAATACAATATCGTTAGGCAAAATTACCCCAAGGTCGCCGTGAATTGCATCTGCAGCATGCATAAAAACAGCAGGTGTTCCGGTGCTATTTAATGTGGCAACAAATTTTTGAGCAATTATTGCACTTTTTCCAATTCCGGTAGCTATGATTCTACCATTAAATCTTAAAATTTCTAAAATAATTTTTTCTATTGAATCGTCAAGTTGTTCTACCAAATTTCTAATTGCTTCTGATTCTGTCAAAATAGCCTGTTCAATAATACCGAGAATTTTATTATTCATAAAAAAAAAATATATTTTCGTCAAAAAATGTTATTTTTCATAGATTATTTCAAGATAAATTATTTATTTAGTTTTGCAAAATTACACAATATATATTTTACATAAAAAGAATTTTTAAATATGGAATTAGAAATTAAAATTAGTTCGGACTATTTACATGAATTATTAAAAAAACATTTTGGCTTCGATACATTTAAAAATAAACAAGAAGATGCTATTAAAAATATTATTTCAGGAAGAAATTCTTTTGTTTTAATGCCAACAGGTGGTGGTAAATCTTTAATTTATCAATTACCTGCACTTGCTTTAGATGGTACTGCAATAATAATTTCACCGCTTATTGCTTTGATGAAAAATCAAGTTGATTCGATGCGAGCATTTAGTACTGAAGAAGATGTAGCACATTTTCTGAACTCACAACTATCAAAGGCAGAAATAAATAAAGTTCGTAACGATATTATTCAGGGAAAAACAAAAATGCTTTACGTTGCACCAGAATCGCTTACAAAAGATGAAAATATAGAATTTTTCCAAAAAATTAATGTTTCGTTTTATGCAGTAGATGAAGCTCATTGTATATCAGAATGGGGGCATGATTTCAGACCTGAGTATCGTCGCATCAGACCTATGATAAACCAAATAGGTAACAAGCCTGTAGTTGCTCTTACAGCAACAGCAACACCAAAAGTTCAATACGATATTTTAAAAACTTTAAGTATTCAGGATGCAGATATTTTTAAAACATCTTTTAATCGCCCCAATTTGTATTATGAAATTAGACCAAAAATTGGAGCAACCAAAGAAATTATAAAATATATTAAAAACAACCCAGGAAAATCGGGCATAATATATTGTTTAAGTCGAAAAAAAGTTGAAGAAATGTCAGATAAGCTGGTTGCTAATGGAATAAAAGCCCTTCCATACCATGCTGGTCTCGATTCTGCTACGAGAAATCGCAATCAGGACGCCTTTTTAATGGAGGAAGTTGATGTGATTGTTGCTACTATAGCTTTTGGTATGGGTATAGATAAGCCCGACATTCGTTTCGTTATTCACTACGATATGCCAAAAGCTTAGAAGGATATTATCAAGAAACAGGAAGGGCGGGTCGAGATGGTGGCGAAGGACAATGTATATCTTTTTACAGTTATGACGATATTTTGAAATTAGAAAAATTTATGCAAGGTAAGCATCTTGCAGAACAAGAAATAGGTAAACACTTGCTTTTCGAAACAGTAGCTTATGCTGAATCATCTATATGCAGAAGAAAGATTTTACTAAATTATTTTGGCGAAGATTATAATCATGATAATTGCGAAAATTGCGATAATTGCCTAAATCCTAAAACAGAATTCGACGGAAAAGATTATTTTGTCAACTTATTCCAATGTATATTGGAAGTTAATGAAAAATTTAAATCTGAACACATTGCCGATATACTTACAGGAAATGCAACAGCAAACATTAAAAGCTATAACCATCATTTGCTCGATTCATTTGGAGTTGGTAGCGACGAAAGTAAAAAATTCTGGCTATCGGTTATTCGTCAGGCAATGATTAAAAAGATGGTAGAAAAAGACATAGAAAATTATGGACTATTGAAATTAACCGACTTAGGAAGAAAGTTTTTAGAAGGGCCTCATGAAGTGTTGATGTTGCGAGATCATGAATATGAAGAAGGAGATGATGAAGATTTTGTTGCTCGTCAAATTGGTGATAGTGCTCTCGATTCTGCTTTGTTTAATATGTTAAAAGATTTAAGAAAAAGTATAGCTAAAAAACTCAATTTACCTCCATTTGTTATTTTTCAAGACAACTCACTCGAAGAAATGGCAATACAATATCCTATAAATATGGATGAGCTTAAAAATATTGTAGGAGTTGGTATTGGTAAAGCTCAAAAATATGGACAACCTTTTATTGATTTAATTAGTAAATATGTAGAAGAAAACGAAATAGAAAGACCTCAAGATTTTATTGTAAAATCTGTTGTTAATAAAAGTAGCCTTAAAGTTTATATTATTCAAAGCATTGACCGACGAATGTCTTTTGATGATATTTGTCGTGCAAAAGGTATTGAATTTGAAGAATTACTCAACGAGCTTGAATCTATTGTTTATAGTGGAACTAAGATCAATTTAGGGTATGCTGTATCACAAGTTGTAGAAGAAGATAAGTTAGAAGAAATTTATGAGTATTTTAAAAATGCTGAAACAGACAACATAGAAGATGCTATTCGTTCAATTGAAGATTCGGATATTACAGAAGAAGAGATACGTTTGGTTCGATTGAAATTTATTTCAGAACTTGCTAATTAAAAAATTTTGGACATTTGATAAACTAAATCTGTAAAAATAATACGTGGATTTCCGTTCCGCTCAAGATGAAATAACGATTGGCTAAATAAATTGTAAACTTCAAGAGAGTTTTGATAAGACATAAAACGATGAAATTTTTCTGAAAAATTTTCTTCCTAAAAATCAAGAAAATGTGTATATTACATCCG
>JBBIKO010000202.1:0-4334 GCA_037445415.1 Bacteroidota bacterium | reverse complement strand
TATTTCTATTATTGCCATACAATTTTTATTTAGTCTAAATTATATGCAAAAATACAATATATTTAATTAAAAACTATTAAATTAATTTTGAAGTTTTTTGAATATAATTTTAAAAAATCTTAAAGAATTAGTAAACACACCTTTAATGTACCATTGAACAAAATCTATTTTTCCTACTTTAAAACAAGCTGTACCCAAAATATAAGCATGTATAATTTCGACTTCTTTTTTTAAATACTGTGGAATAAGATCTTTTTCTTTTAAAATCTTGTAATATAAAATGTTATCTTCAACCAGTCTTTTAGTAAGTTTATTTGACATGCTATTATTGTGAACACGATAGTAAAGTGGCGAATTTTCCACATAAGTACCTTCTGTTATTTTATTTAATTCCAGTATAAAAAGTCTATCAGCTGTGCTCGATAATTTATTGTTGAACATTATATTATTTTTCTGTAAAATTGATTTTCTTATCATATAATTAGATGGAACTGTATCAAAATTTATATTGTATAATAGAACGATTTCTTCTATATTTTCAAAAACTCCTATTTTTTTATCTAAAAAATTATTTATATCATTATTAAAATGCAAAACTTCGCCGCAACAAAAACCAGCTTTTTCATTGGAAAGTAATGTCATCAAACGTTTTTCGATAAAATTATTAGATATTATGTCATCGGCATCAAGAAAAACTATAAACTCACCTTTTGACTCGCTCATTCCATTATTTCTAGCATCAGACACACCTCTATTATTCTGATGAAAAACTGTTATGCGACTGTCGTCGAATTGTTCTAATATTTCTTTTGTTTTATCGGTAGAACCATCATTTACAACTAATAATTCCCAATTTGTATGTGTTTGATTTAAAACAGAAATTATTGTGTCTTTAATGTAAAGTTCTGCATTGTAAACAGGTATAACTATGGAAACTAATTCGTTCATTTATTATCCTGTAATAAACTTTAAATATACATTTTCTATCGCCTCTATCTTATTTTTAAATTCATACTTTTTTGTAATTTCTTCCTTTGCCAAAGCCATTTTCATACTATATTGTGTATAGTTATTCAGTATTTTTAAAAATGCCTCATATATATTTTCAGAATTTTTATAATTCACAACTTCTGCATATTTACTGAAAATTTCATCTTCGCTTGCTATTCCTGACAGGGTAATTATAGAAGGTATTCCTAAAGCAAAAACTTCAACATAAACTTGTCCGAAAGTTTCAGCCTCTTTATAAGTAGGGACATGTACAAATATATTAAAATTTGCAATTAAAGAATAAATTTCTGTTTCAAATTCTAATAATCTATAATTATCAGAAGGAATTTCTAATAACATTTTATTTATTTCGCTTTCATAATCACCCTTAAAACCGGCTAAAATAAGCAAAGCTTCATTATAAGTTTTTAATAACTTTTTGAATGCAGGAATTATATATTGAACTCCTTTCCATTCTGTAAATCTTGATATTACGCCAATTATTGGATTTCCATTTAATTTATGTTTTTTTTTCAAATCGTTTTTTAAAGTTGTATCGAATAAAGAAAAATCAAAAGCATGAGGTATTACAATTATTTTTTTTTCAGAAACATTTTCCTTTTCAATCAAAATTCTCTTTGTTGTATTCGAAGGACATATAATTTTTTTTGCGCACTTATTGATCCATTTATCATATTTCACTGCCTTTGGATGATATACATGATGATAATCGCTATGATGGCGAGTGTAAATAAGGTTTTTATATCTTAGCAATTTTGCAATAGTTAAAGTAATTAAAGAAGATTCAAATAATTGAGGATGTATAATATTTGGTTTATATTTTAGTAAAAGATAAGCTATTTTTAATGAAGCTATTAAAATATTTTTTTTACCATTATATGTAATAAAGTGTGTTTTTATTTCTAATTTATTTAACAATTCTTGCAAAATTGGTTTATTATTATTTAAAAATACACATACCAAAATAAACTTTTCTTTGTTTATGTATTTTGAATACCAAAAAAATTCATTTGCATAATTTATATTTGAAAAAACTGCAAGTATTTTAATCTTTTTTAAATTCATCTTTATAACCTTTCCAAATATAAGCCCCTGTTAGCAATCTAAAAATGCAAAACGAAATTATATCGAAAAATTTATAATTTAAAAGTTTAGTAAGCTTAATAATTATGTTTCTTTTTAAATATACTAATTCGTAAAAAATCCTTTTAAAAAATACGTGTTTAATAATAAAATTATTATCATTATTAAGTTTAACAAATTTTGCACGTGTAACTCCTTCACGATAACGCCTTTTCATCCAATCATAAATATCTAGTCTATCTTCTTCATTGTGAAAAATTGATGTTGTTGTATTTAAAAGTGTATTTATTCCTGCATTTTTAACACGGAATGCAAAGTCTTTATCTTCGAACCCTGAAAAAGGGTAATTTTCATCGTATCCACCTACTTTGTTAAAATTACTTTTTGTTATTACTAAAAATGCTGACGACAAAACAGGAATTTCATACTCTTTATTTGGCTCCCAATATTTACCATTAAGACATCCTTTCATACTAATATAATTAATTTTTGTTAAATATCGTCCAAAGTTACTTTTCTCGCATAACTCAATTAAAGTTTTTGGATATATCCAATCAATATTTAAACAAAATTTTTCTTTTTTATCTGAGTTGATGAAGTTTGTGATAATTTCCACAGATGAGTCATTTATTAACATATCATCATCGAGAAAAAGTAAAAAATCGTGTTTTGATAAACTTACACCATAATTTCGAGCTGAAGCTACACCTTTTTTAGTATTTTTTACAATTTTAACTCTATTATCTTCGACACAAACTTCCTCATCACCATCATTTACTACAATAATTTCGAATTCTATATTTTTATTTTCTAAAACCTTTAATGTTTTTTGTATAGTTTTATTAACTATTTTTGAACGATTATATGTTGGTATAATTATAGAAATCATTGTAATTTGCAAAATTAAATAATTTTTCTTTATTATGTACACATATAAAATGGGAACTGATATCTTTACTCTTTGGGACGCAATTTTTCCAATATTTTATATTTTTTTTATCTTTTTATATGCTTATATTATTCGTTTAAAAAAAATAAATAAACATGAAGAATATAAGTATTTCATTTCGGGTTTATTTGCAAAAATTTTTGGAAGTCTTGTTTTTATTGCAGTATATATTTTTCACTATATTGATGGCGACACTTTAATGTACTTTCAATCAACTGAAAGTCTTTTCAACCTTGCTTTTAAAGATTTCATAAAATTTTTAGGCATAATGGCAGGAAACCTTACTTACGAAAACGCAAGTGCTTTTGGCCCTGATATTGGTTATCCATATTATTACTTAGATTATAATTCTTATTCAGTTGTCAGATTTAGTGTTCCTTTTTTTTTGTTAAGTGGAAAAAGTTTCGTAGCAATAACTATTTTAATAGCAGCTTTTACATATAGTGGATTATGGAAATTATTCAGACTTATTGTACAAATTTTTCCAAATAATATAAAAACTTCAGCATTTTCTATTTTATTTATTCCATCTACTTTATTTTGGGGAAGTGGATTATTAAAAGATTCTTATACTTTAATGGCAGCTTGTTATTTTTTTGTATCATTTTATTATTTATTTATCTTAAAAAAGCAAATATCAAAAAACATATTTCTAATAATTTTTGCTTCTTTTATTTTAATATCTATTAGGCCTTACATTTTTTATGCCTTGATTTCATCGTCTTTATTAACTATTATTTATATACACATGAAAATTATTAAAAATAAAATCTTAAAAGCACTTATTTTACCGATTACAATTATAATAGTTTTTGTTGTTGGTACAAATATTATTTTAACAACTGGACAATTTGTTGGTGGATATTATTCTTCAATTGACAAGCTGTTAAATCAAGCTGTTGAAATACAACAGGATTTAACTCGTGAATATTATGGCGGTAATAGCTTTAATATTGGCAAGTTTGAACCAACAATACCAGGCATATTGTCAAAAGCTCATTTAGCTATTGTTGCTGGATTATACAGACCTTTTATATGGGAAGTTAAAAATATTCCTATGTTTATTGCAGCAATAGAAAATTTTATTTTCTTTTTTATGACTTTCTATGTTATACTTTTATCAATATTTACATGGAAAAAACATGGATTTTCGTATATGCAAAAAATATTTCTTAGCGATTCTTTCATCGTTTTTAGTTTAATATTTTCATTAATTTTTGCTTTTATTATTGGAATTACCACTGCTAACTTTGGAGCATTAGTACGTTACAAAATTCCACTCATTCCATTT
>JBBIKO010000201.1:0-4386 GCA_037445415.1 Bacteroidota bacterium | reverse complement strand
GCATAAAATAGCTTTCATTCTTAACTCTTATCTGAGAAATATTGATAATTTTGTCATTCATTATTAAAAATTAAAAAAGATGTCTCGTAATTTTGAAACAGCTTCTATTTACAATATGAACATTATAGAAAATCTTATCAAAATAAAAAATCAAATTCCCGAAAATGTAAAACTTATTGCTGTTACAAAAACTCATCCAACAGAAACTATCAAACAAGCAATAAATGCAGGTCATATAATTTTTGGAGAAAACAAAGTACAAGAATTAGTTCAAAAAGCACAACAACTGCCTTCCAATTTGGAGTGGCACATGATAGGACACCTTCAAACAAACAAAGTAAAAATGCTACTCCCTTATGTTAGCTTACTACATTCGGTAGATTCAACAAAATTGGCAAAAGAAATAAATAAAGAAGCAATAAAAATAAATAAAATTATTCCATGCTTAATACAAATACACATAGCAAAAGAAGAAACAAAATTCGGATTCAGTGAAACTGAAGTATCTTCTTTTTTAGAAAATTCGGAAATAAAGGAGCTTACTCATATCAAATTCATAGGTTTAATGGGTATGGCAACTTACACTAGCGATTACAACATTATACGAAACGAATTTAATAATTTGCGTAAGCTATTTGAGTTAATAAAAAAATCGTATTTTTCTGATGATCTATCTTTTAAAGAATTGTCAATGGGAATGTCAAACGATTTCCAAATAGCTATTGAAGAAGGAAGTACAATGATTAGAATAGGCTCATTAATTTTTGGTGAAAGACATTCTTAAAATCAATAAAAAATTTCTAATAAAGAATAAAAAAGAAGAAAAAAAATTTTTCTAATAAAAAATTTATTATTTTTGTGCAATTGATTATGTAAAGTTAAGAAATTAAAAAACTATAAGTAATATGAAATTTAAAAACAAAATTTTAAGTATCATTTTCATCGCGATTATGGTTATTTTATCGCAATTCCTCACTAGCTGTGGAGGCGATAGCACAACTGATAATCAATTAGAAGATTCATTAAGTATTAGCGATGAATTTAATAAAGCAAAGCAAGTTATTTACGGAATTCCTTCACCTATCGAGACGGCTATGCTTATGAAACGTGCAGGAGCAAAGTACAATCAAGATTACTTAAACCCATTAAGCAATTTGGGAAATTATACGACAACTAAAAGCATGGCATTAAATTTAGGTGTGTATAGTGCAGATCTTAGCTTTGCAAGTATGTTTGACCAATCACAAGCAAGTATCAAATATCTATCCGCTACAAAAAAACTTGCAGACGATTTAGGAATATTAAATGCTATTGACAAATCTATCATCACTCGAATGGAAAACAACATAAACAATCGAGACAGTGTTATGGAAATCATCAGCGAAACTTTTATGAACTCAAATTCATTTTTAAAGGAAAATGATAGAGGTGAAATAGCTGCAATAATTTTAACAGGAGGTTGGCTAGAAGGTTTATATATTGGCACACAAATTGTAAAAAATACAGCACAAAATAAAGAACTTATGGAACGTATTGCCGATCAAAGACTATCTTTAAACACACTTATCAGCTTGCTTAATGAATACAAAAACGATCCAAATGTTCAATCTATCTTGCCAGACATGGAAAGACTTAAAAAAGTTTTCGATAAGATTCAAACATCTTCCACAAAAATGGAAGTTATTGAAAAAGACGGCAAAAATATAATTACTTCTACATCGGAAATAAAATTTATGCCCGAAGTGTTTGAAGAAATTGCAACAGTTGTTACAGAAATTAGGTCTAACATAATTAAATAACAGGGAGCTATGAAAAAAATATTTGTTTCTTTTATTATGCTTATCATGGCAATAGCTGTTACAAAAATTGCATCAGCTCAATGTAAAAATTTTGCAAAAAAAATATGTAAACTCGAGTTGCTCCCTTATGTACACGATGGTATTTATAATGCCACTGTATTAAGCGAAGGGGAAACAGCGGAATTGTACAAAACGTTTTACGCTGGACAAGAATATCGTGTTACTGTTTGTGGCGACGAAAACCTTCCTCCTATTCAATTCCAAGTATTAGATGCAGAGCGCAATGTACTGTACGATAACAAAAAGTTCAACTATGCAAAAAGTTGGGACTTTAAGCTTCAATCAAGTAAACAACTTATCATTTCTATACAGGTACAGACTTCCGACGAACTTCACGATCAAATTCTTAGCGGATGTGTGGCAGTTTTAGTTGGATTTATGAACATTGAAAATACTTTTGACCAGAATAAATAATAAATTTATTTTGCCTACAATTGCTTTTAATACTTTTTTAGGCAACTTCAACTTAATTTTTTAAGTTTTATAGAAAAAGTAAGGATTTAATGTTAAACATACATTATTATTTTTTAAAATTAAAAATCTTAATGTAGCTTTGCACTACCATTAGTTTATGAAAACATTTTTGCATATATCTATATTTTTATTTTCTATTCAATTATTTTCTCAAAAAATAGTTAAATACGAAGATTTAGAAGAAAGAGATGGCTTATTTTATGAAATAGGAACAAATACAACCTTTACAGGCAAATGTATAACAACTTATCCAAATGGAAAATTAGGAATGGGGGGGGATATTAAAGATGGATTGAGAAATGGGGAATGGATCTGGTTTTACGAAAATGGAAATAAAAAACGCTATTGTGCTTATAAAAACGGCCTTAAAGATGGTCCTTCAATATACTATTACAAAAACGGACAAAAAAAATCAGAAATAATATTTAAAGACGACAAAAATATAAAACAAACATCGTGGGACGAAAAGGGTAATAAAATTCCAAATCCTTCGTTTAGTTCTTTTCAGTAGTTTTTTGAATCAATTCTTATCAACGTTCATAAAGACGAATTTGATATTTATCCTGAAAAATAACAAAAATCAAACTTTTCTATAATACGTTAAAAAAAGAACTTGTTTTTGTTATCTATCAAAAGCTTCAAGATACATGATGTTTATATATTTGTTCTTCCTAAACTAAATTCAGGAAGAAAAGTTAAAAGATGATGTTATTATACAGTCTAATCGCTATTATATAATTCAAGAACTTTGCACAATAGTTTACTGATGTAAATAAAACATTTGCACATTTATGTAAAAATCATAAACTATGATATATAGACTTTATCGGTGGTTACGAACCCCAACGAAGTTGGGACGTAACATTCTATTCTAACTGATGGAGTTGTGCGATAACAGTAGGAAAATTTACAAGCCAGCATTCTCAGGTATTGAGAAGATTGCTTTGTCGCTACGCTTCATACAACGGCTGGCAGGAAAGAACCCTCACAATAATGTTTCTAAAATTATAAAGCTCATATATTATCTTGTACAAAAGTCGTTGATAATTTCAGAAAAAAATTATTAACACTTGTCTTGACACTATGAACAAACTATAAAAAAATTATTCACTTAATCAAAATAAATGTCAAACAATAGTTGTAAAAAAAGCTGCCTCGATTTGAGACAGCCTTTCCCTTTTGAATAGTTGTAATGAGAATTATTCTACAATCATCTTCTTTGTTACAGAAGAATTACTAGCATTTACTGTGTAGAAATAAACACCACTACTTAAGTTGCTTACATTTAAGTTAATGATGTTTTTGCCTGCACTTAATTTTCCTTTGTTAATTTCCATTACTTTTTGACCCATTAAATTTGTAACCGTTATAGTAACATCAGATGCTTCTGGTAAAGTAACTGCGATTTGGGTGTTGTTTTTTGCTGGGTTAGGATTATTTTGCTCAACTTTTAAGTTTGTATTGTATTTATTGATATTAGTTTTTGTTTGACAAGAACCTGTAATTGTAGAAGGCGAAATTGTTTCAGTGAAATCAGCAGGTGTAATTCTTAAATTTTGAACATAATAATGATTTTGCGCAACTTCTGGATTTCCTGTTTCATAAACATCTATGAAAGAAAATGGTATAATATAATCAGAGCCATCTTTTATTACATAGCGAGAAACATTTACCCAAAAATACAAACCGCCTTCTCCTTCGGTAAAGTTAATTACAGGAGTAGCTGTCCAATTTTCTAAATTTAATGCACGACATTTAATATCAGGCATTGTATTTAATGTATCAAATTGTGGATCTGTATCTGTCCATATAGCAAAAATAACTTTTTCGTCTGGGCTTATAGCAATATTTAAAAAGTTTTCCCAACCTATTCCACCATCTGATCCAACATAAGGTGAAACATCGTCGCTTACAACTTGCGAATAAATTGTATCTACAAATTGTACATCCCAAGTATAAGTATTATTAGCTGCATCCCAGCCTGTAGTATAAACGTTAAACAATAAAGAAGGATGATTTGCAAAAGAATATCCTAAAGAATCTGCATGGGAAG
>JBBIKO010000200.1:0-4408 GCA_037445415.1 Bacteroidota bacterium | reverse complement strand
ATGATAATGTCCCATTTGTACCTTTGAGTACGCAAACTTATACGGTTACTGGAACAGATGCTAATGGGTGTATCAATACAGCACAAATTACTATTACTGTTAATTCTTTACCTGATGTTCAGGCAAATGCTAGTTTATCAACAGTTTGTCAAGGTACACAAGTTGTTTTAACTGGTAGTGGAACAGCTATAAACTATGTATGGGATAATAATGTTACAGATGGTGTACCATTTACACCACAAGTAACTAATACTTATACTGTAACAGGAACAGATGCTAATGGATGTACATCAACGGATCAAATTGTTATTACAGTCAATCCAACTTATTTGTTTACTGAAAGCCATTTAATATGTGATGGTTCTGGTTATACATGGCATGGAAACACATATATAGTAAGTGGAACATATTATGATAGTTTACAAACAATAAATGGTTGTGATAGTGTATATGTATTAAATCTTAGTATTTCGCAAAGCTATACATTTACTGAGGACTTTACAATTTGTCAAGGTCAACAATATAGCTGGCATGGTAATGTTTATGATACAGAAGGAGTTTATTACGATAGCCTCTTAACTGTAGGTGGTTGTGATAGTGTATTTGTGTTGAACTTGACAGTTAATCCTGCATACCAATTTATAGAAAATCATTCAATATGTCAAGGTTCATCTTATGAGTGGCATGGAAATACATATACAACACCTGGAATATATTATGATAGTTTACAAACTGTAAATGGTTGCGATAGTATATATACATTAAATTTATATGTAAATCCAACGTACACAACAAATATAAATCAAACAATATGTGAAGGTCAAAGTTATACTTGGTATGGTCAGGTTTATGATACATCGGGTGTTTATTACCATACTTTAACAACATTTAATGGTTGTGATAGTGTTTTGGTATTGAATCTAACAGTTCAACCTCTGCCTGAAGTAAGTATAAGTGCAAGCCAATTAAGTATTTGTCCTGGTAGCAATGTTACACTAACAGCTTCTGGAGCAGATAGTTATTTGTGGAGTACAAATGATAATACTACAAGCATAACTGTAAATCCTAATGCAACGACAATATATTCTGTAACAGGAACAACTAATGGTTGTAGTGATACTGCAATGATAACAATTGCAGTACATCCTTTGCCACAGATAACAATAACTGCATCATCAACAAATATATGTCCAGGAAGTTATACAACATTAACTGCTCAAGGTGGTCAGTCGTACATTTGGAGCGATGGTTCTATAACTAATGCTATAGCTGTATCACCATCTGTATCGACTATATATACTGTAACAGGAACAGATGCTAATGGTTGTACCAACGTAGCAAGTGTAAACATTAGTTTGTTGCCAACATACAATATAGTTCAAAATGCATCTATTTGTCAGGGAGAAATATATGCGTGGAATGGAAATAATTATACAAGTAGTGGTACTTACACTGCTAATTTAACAACGACGCAAGGTTGCGATAGTATAATAACACTACAATTATCAGTAAATCCGAAACCAAACATAACAGTAACAGGTGATACGAATATTGTGATATATAATTCTACGATGTTAACAGCTAATGCTTCTGGTGTAGTAAGTTTCTCTTGGACTCCGGTAGCTTCTTTAAGTTGTAATGATTGTAGTAATCCTGTTGCAAATCCTTTAACAACAACGACATATTGTGTAGTAGGTACCACTGCTTATAATTGTTCAGATACAGTATGTATTACAGTTCATGTTGATTCAGATTGTGGAGAATTGTTCTTCCCATTAGCATTTAGTCCGAATAATGATGGTAAAAACGATGTATGGAAGATACAAGGAAGATGTATAAAAGAGATAGAGTTAAAAATATTTAATCGTTGGGGTGAAAAAGTATTTGAAGCTTATTCTCAAGATGAATTATGGGACGGAACATTTAGAGGTAAACCTCTTGATACAGATGTATTTGTATATATAGCAATAATAACATTTCAGGATGGTACTGTAAAGAAATTTAAAGGAGATATAACTTTAATGAGATAATCTTTAAAAATTGAAAGATATGAAAAAGTTAAATATTTTTATAGTAATTAGTTTAATGTTGAGTTTATCTTCAACAGGTCAAGATTATTCTTTATCTCAGATGAACGAGTCGCCTGTGTTACTTAATCCTGCTAATACAGGATTGGTTTCTGCTTTACGCATTAATTTAAACTATCGTCAACAATGGAGGAGCATAACAAAACCTTTTAATACAATAATTGCATCAGCTGATAGTAGGATATTAACTCAAGGTAGTTCTGGCTCATCTCTTGGTATAGGTATATTATTAGTTAATGATCAGGCAGGAACAAGTAAGATGAGTACACTTAATGCTAATTTGTCGGTCATGGGCAAAGTTATGCTCAACGATAAACAATCTTTATCGGCTGGGATAATAGGTGGTTTGATGCAACGTATGATAGATGTTGATAAACTTACATGGACTGATCAGTATAACGGTACCAATTATGATTCATCGATACCTCATGGTGAGACTTTTACCTCTGAAAAGCGAATGGCTCCTGATGTTGGTGTTGGGTTACAGTGGAGCTATAGTCGTGGTTCTGCAACATTATCATCAAATGATGCTATTGGAGCTCAGGTTGGTATTGCTGCTTATCATGTAAATATGCCTAATACAGGTTTTCAGGAAGATGAAGATCGTCGTTTTGTACGCTATTTATTTCATGGTAGCTTTTCTTATGGAATAAAGAATACTCCTTTGCAACTTAATCCAATTGTAATAGCTCAAATGCAAGGTCCTGCAAGAATGTATTATACAGGAATGTATGTTAAATATAGATTGCAAGAGTCTTCTCGATACACAGGTATTTTATATGCTCGTTCTTTGAATGCAGGCTTTTTTTATCGCTTTGCCGATTCGTTTGTTGCAGTTTTACAGTTAGAATATGATCAATTCGCTTTTGGAATTAGTTATGACATAAATATGTCTCAACTTACTACATTTACATACGGAAGAGGTGCAATGGAACTTTCATTGCGTTATATTCCTGTTAGACCTAGTCAGGGAAATACACTATTGTAAAAAAGTTGCTTCTTAAACTTTGTTAATAATTTAAAGTACATCAAAATAATAGTGTATCTTTGCATATAAGGTACACTATAATTTTTTATGAGCAAAAAAGTTATATGGTTTATTATAATTCTAATGACAATTGCTCTTGTAGGGCTCATTTCTTTACAAACTTTCTGGATACACCAAGAATTTAAACTTAAGGAAGAACAGTTTAATAGGCAAATTACTGATGTGTTTAATGCTATTAATGAAGAGTTAGACGCAAAAGAAACTGTTTTAGAGGTATCTAACGAAGCTTTTTCCTTAAAATATAAAATAGAAGATTTTCCATCAAAATCATTATTTGGAAATAGAGCTGTTGATATTCATGATAAGAATGCTTTGTCTGTTAGAAAGAATTTTTTCAGCCTAAATGATTCCTTTTCGATACATGCAAATACAAGAGTAGAAATAATTAAAGGCGATTCCGTAATTTTTAGTAAAACGATTTCTAAAAATAAACCAGACAATTATCATAAAAACGTAGGCGATATCGATATTAACAAAGAAATAGTTAATCGATTAACTGACAAAACCCTTTTTGTAGAAAAAATCATTAATAAGATGCTTAATTATAATGAAGATTTTTCGAAGAGAGTTGATTGTTTTACATTATTTTCAATTATCTCAAAGCAATTAGCAAATCATCAAATATTTTTAAATTTTGAATTTGCTGTAAAAGATCAAAAAGGCGAAGTTATTTATAATACAAAAAATTTTGATATAAATTTTAGCGATGTATATAAAGCACAATTATTTCCAAATGATGTTTTTTTACCATCTTTTTATTTAACTATTTATTTTCCTGAAAAAGATAATTATATTGCTCATTCGCTTGGATTTTTGGGAATACTTACATTTGTACTAATTCTTGTAATTATTTTTTCTTATTCTTTTACTTTGTACATTATTTTAAGACAAAAAAAGTTATCTGAGATGAAAAATGATTTTATTAATAATATGACTCATGAATTAAAGACTCCAATATCAACAATATCCCTTGCTTCGGAAATGTTAAGTGATCGTTCTATTTGTAAAAATGGCGATCAAATGGTTAATGTAACAAGAATTATATCAGAAGAAGCAAAAAGACTTGCGTTTCAAGTAGAGAAAGTATTGCAAATGGCAATATTTGAACGTGGCGAATATCGTTTTAATAAAAAAAAATTATCAATAAATGTAATTATAGAACAAATTTGCTCTACTTTTGATTTACACGTAAAAAAGCGGAATGGAAAACTCGTTGTAGAATTAGAAGCTATGAATGACGAAGTATTTGCTGATGAATTACATATATCAAATG
>JBBIKO010000199.1:0-4408 GCA_037445415.1 Bacteroidota bacterium | reverse complement strand
TATATGTTTGTTATATATATAATAATAAAGCATTATAAGAAAAAATCAGCTGCAATTATTGTGGGCTTAATTATTACTGTAATTTTAACTGATCAATTGTCTGTATTGGCAAAAGAATCCTTTATGCGACTTCGACCTTCACATAATTCTGTATTCGAAAATATTATACATTTGAATAAGGGAATTAAAGGTGGGTTATATGGTTTTGTTTCGTCTCATGCAGCTAATGTTGCCGGTTTTGTTACGTTTTTATTTTTTATAAAATTTTATAAAAATAAGTTATTGTTTGTAGTTTTATTGTTCTGGGCTATAATAGTATCGTATAGTAGAGTTTATAATGGTTTGCATTATCCATTAGATATAATTGGAGGCTGGGTTTTAGGAATTTTTATTGCTTTTTGTACAAGTTATGCTATTAAAATATTATTTTTGAAAAAAATTGTTGAACAAACCTAAAATAATTTATTATGGAAATATCATTTGTATCTGCTTTAGAAGTTCTTGATTCAAGAGGAAATCCTACTGTTGAAGCGTCTGTAGGATTGGAAAATGGTAGTTCAGCTACAGCCATGGTACCAAGTGGAGCATCTACTGGCGAAAACGAAGCTACTGAATTACGCGATAATGATAAAAAAAGATATAAAGGGAAAGGTGTTTTAAAAGCAGTTAAAAATATTAATGAAATAATTGCACCAGAACTAGAAGACAATTATTATCATAATCAACGCGAATTAGATGAATTTTTAATTGAATTAGATGGAACTGCTAATAAATCGAAATTAGGTGCTAATGCTATATTAGCAGTTTCAATGGCTTTTGCACGTGCTGAATCAAAAAGTAGAGGAATATCGCTTTATGAATATTTGGGAGGAATAAATGCTCGTATTTTACCCGTTCCTTGTATGAATATTATTAACGGCGGTAAGCATGCTGATAATAATGTTGATTTTCAGGAGTTTATGATTGCCCCACACAATGCAAATTCATTTTCTGATTCAATAAGAATGGGAATAGAGGTATTTCATACATTAAAAGAAATACTTAAGAAAAAAGGATATTCAACAGGTGTAGGAGATGAAGGTGGCTTTGCACCAGACTTAAAATCGAATGAAGAAGCTATAGAGGTTATTATAGAAGCAATTACAAAAGCTGGTTATAAACCCGAAAAAGATATAAGCATTTGTCTTGATCCGGCTGCAAGTGAAATGTGGGACAACGGGAATTATGTTATGTTTAAGAGTACAAAAAAAATTATTTCAAGCGACGAGCTTATTGCTTTGTGGGAGAAGTGGGTAAAGACTTATCCTATAATAAGCATAGAAGACGGTTTAGCTGAAAATGACTGGGATGGTTGGAAAAAGCTTACAAAATTGCTTGGAAACAAAATAGAGCTTGTTGGAGACGATATTTTCTGTACAAATCCTAAATTATTAGGAAAAGGAATAAAAGAAAAGGTTGCAAATTCAATTTTAATAAAACTCAATCAAATAGGAACTGTAACAGAAACATTGGATACAATAGATTTAGCATATAAAAATAATTACAATATTTTTGTTTCGCACAGAAGCGGAGAAACTTCAGATACCTTTATTGCAGATTTAGCAGTTGCTACAAGTGCTGGTAAAATTAAAACAGGAAGCGGTTGTAGAGGCGAAAGAATCGAAAAATTCAATCAATTATTAAGAATTGAGCAACTATTGGGAAGTTCAGCTAAATTTGCAGGACTAAAAGCATTTAAAATTCAGTAATTATTTAGCTGAACGCTCGTAATTTTAACGGTTTATTTAGACCCTTTTATTTGCAAAATTTCTTTCCATCGTGTAGTGTATCGGGGTGATAATTTTTGATTTAAGGTTCGCAGTTTTAATGAAGGATAGTGAGATGCTAAGTGAATGCTATGTTCGCCATGCTGCGATTGAATAAAATCTATGGTTTTCATTAGTTTATTTTGCTTTTCTTTATACTCTTGAAATAAATTAAGGTTTATATATTTGTTGGGAAGAATGTTGCTTAATACAATTCCTGCTTTTTTGATAGGTTGCGGTTCTTTATATATCTTTTCTAATCCTATTTTGGCATATTTTACTAATTCTATTGATGAAGAAGTATGAATAGGTAAGTTTATGAAACTTTGTTTGTAAAAAGGTATTTCGTTTTTTTTGAAAAAATTAGAATGAATATAAATCAATATACTTCCACAAACCGAATGCTGTTTACGTATTTTAGCAGCGGCTTTAGATGTAAAGGCTGCAATACGTTCTTTTAAATCATTTATATTACAAATTTCTTTTTCAAATGTTCGACCTACTGATATGTTTTGTTTATCTTTTACTTGTTCAATTTTTATACATGAAATTCCCAATAATTCGTGTTTTATTCGAAGACCATTGATTGTCATGTTTGTTTTAATCCATGTATCGCTTAGTTGTGTATAATCAAAAGCAGTTTTTATATTTAATGTTTTAAGTTTTTTTGTATAGCGACGACCTATTCCCCATATGTCTTCTACTTCAATCCATTTAAGAGCTTTAATTCTTTTTTCTTCATTATCAATAATATATACATTATTAGTTCTTTCTGGAAATTTTTTAGCGATGCGATTTGCAATTTTTGCTAATGTTTTTGTTGACGCAACTCCAATGCTTGTGGGTATTCCTGTCCACTGTAATATTTTATTTCTTAAATCAGATAAATACGAGTAAATAGGAACGTTTAATATTTGTTTTGTAAAATCTAAAAATGCTTCGTCAATGCTATAAATTTCAATATCGGCACAATGTTGTGCAATTATGTTCATTACTCTTTGACTGAAATCGCCATATAGTGAAAAATTTGCAGAAAAACACTCAACTTTTTCCTTTTCTATAAGTTCTTTGTACTTGAATAATGGAGCTCCCATCGGAATACCAAGAGCTTTAGATTCATCGCTTCTTGAAATGAAACATCCATCGTTATTAGATAAAACAACAACTGGTTTATTATGTAAATCGGGACGAAACACACGTTCACAAGAAACATAAAAATTGTTGCAATCGAGAAGCGCAAACATTACTCTAAACTGCTTTAATAATATGAGTAACTATTCCCCAAATTATAAATTGATTTTCTTTTGTTACTTTGATAGGCTTTAAATTTTCGTTTGCAGGTATTAAGTAGCATTCGTTTTTTTTAAATAGAAGTTTTTTTACTGTAAATTCTCCGTCAACAAAACATACAGCAATTTTCCCATTTGAAGGTATTATGCTACGGTCTATTATAAGTATATCACCATCATGAATATTAACATCTTGCATTGAATTGCCGACTACTCTTGCAAAGAAAGTAGCAGAAGGATTTTTAATAAGTGCTTTGTTTAAATCGAGTGGTATTTCAATAAAATCGTCGGCAGGCGATGGAAAACCAGCTTTTATAGTTTCAATAAGAGGTAATTCTAAAACAGATGAAAGATCGGCCGAATAAAATACAAGTTTTTTATCTTGGCTTATTTTCCTAACTTTCATATATATAGCTACACGTCAATTTTTGCGTTTTTGGCATGTTTTTCAATGAATTCTCTGCGTAGTGGCACATCTTCTCCCATAAGCATTGAAAAAATTCTGTCGGCTTCGGCTGCACTTTCGATAGTTATTTGTTTGAGTGTTCGCTTGGAAGGATTCATTGTTGTTTCCCAAAGTTGTTCGGCGTTCATCTCTCCTAAACCTTTGTATCGTTGAACATTAACTGAGCCATCTTTACCTTTTCCTATTTCTTGAACAAGACGATTCCGCTCGTCATCTGTCCAGCAGTAATGTTCTTCTTTACCCTTTTTTACTAAGTAGAGTGGGGGAGTTGCTAAATATAAATAACTTCTTTCAATCAGTTCTTTCATGTAACGGAAAAACAATGTCATAATTAGTGTGGCAATATGGCTTCCATCAACGTCGGCATCAGTCATAATAATAATTTTATGATAGCGAAGTTTGTCTAAATTTAGGGCTTTACTATCATCATCTGTTCCTATCTGGATACCAAGAGCTGTTATAATGTTTTTTATTTCTTCATTTTCATATATTTTATGTAGCATAGCCTTTTCAACGTTTAGAATTTTACCGCGTAAAGGCAAAATAGCTTGAAATGTTCGATCTCTTCCTTGTTTAGCAGTACCTCCTGCTGAATCTCCTTCTACTAGGTATAATTCACACTTTGCAGGGTCTTTTTCGCTACAATCGGCAAGTTTACCTGGTAAACCACTTCCGTTTAATGCTCCTTTACGCTGAACAAGCTCTCTTGCTTTACGTGCAGCATGGCGTGCTGTGGCGGCTAAAATTACTTTGTTTACAATATTACGTGCATCTTTCGGGTTTTCTTCTAAGTATATGCTAAGCATTTCGCTTACAGCTTGATCTACTGCACCCATTACTTCGCTATT
>JBBIKO010000198.1:1171-4416 GCA_037445415.1 Bacteroidota bacterium | reverse complement strand
TCCTGGTATGTCGTTATGGTCGTTTAAAGATCCAGCCATACCCATATAATCTCCTCTTCCTCTAATTGTGTTGGCACGTATTTGACCTACATCTGTTGTTTTAAATCCAGAGCGATCGTCAATACGAATATAATGTCCATTCCAAGGATATATTCTTTCATTAAATATACGTTCTTGTGCAAGCATATTGCCAATAAGTCCAAGTGCTGCAAATTCCCACTCTGCTTCGGTTGGCAAGCGATATTTTGGTAATAAAATTCCATCTTCCATGCGTACTTTTCTAAAATCGTTATTTGGATCGAGATCAGGAATTTGATCACGAACAGCACCTTCGTATTGACCAGCTAAATATGCTTCTGTATTAAAGTTATTTTCACCAGTTTGACCAGTAGGATCCATAAAAATAAGCCCTTCGCGTATCATTATTAGTTCATTTACACGGTCGGTACGCCATGCACAAAAATCGTTTGCCTGACGCCAATTAACTCCAACTACGGGATATTCCTGATATGCAGGATGACGGAAATAATATTCAACGTATGGTTCGTTGTATGCTAATTTTTCACGCCAAACAAGTGTATCAGGCAATGCCATTTTATATACTTCCGGGTAATCGACAAAAACTCGTCTTAACCAGTAAAGATATTCTCGATAATCAACGTTTCTGACTTCAGTTTCGTCCATATAGAATGAAGAAACAGTAATTCTTCGAGGGAAAGCGTGCCATTCGTACATTACATCTTGTTCCACTCGACCCATTGAAAATGTTCCGCCTTCTATTAAAATTAAACCTGGTCCGGTTTCTTGTTCTTCGTAAAATACATATTCAAAACCACCATTTTTTTCATCGTTGTAATTCCATCCTGTTGTAGCAGAACGTTTTCTGTCGCAGGATGTAAATAAAACTGCAAATGCAGTGGTGGTAATCAAAATAGTTAAAATTTTTGTATTCATAGCATACATAATTTTCATAAGTATATAACTAAAAAGATGGACAACTTATTGTTCTAAATTTTTGTTTTTTTTGCTTACAGGGGAAATTCATTGAGAAAGATATTTCGTGAGCTCCGAGTGTTTGATTTTTTAAAGCAGAAATGGTTAAATCGTAGCTATAGGCTATCTTATATTTTTCTTTAAGATAACCTAAAAGCATGATGAACGAATCATAATGAAAGGTTAAATTTTGCCTAAACCAAATACCACCAACTATTCCTTTTCTACTTAAGTATAATCCCCAATTCATCTGTTGAAAATCGCGTTGTTGTTGAAACAGTATATTTGGAGATAATAATAAGTCTCCTTTTTTAATTCCTCTGCCAGATAAAGGGATATTAAATCCTGCATGTAAAGTATATTTTCTTGGCAAAACAGCATCGTCATTATTTCTGAATGATTCAGTTGGTTGTGTGATATGATGAATAGCTACTCCACCAAAAAAACTACGTCTGGAATAAATAAAACCAGTGGAAAAATCGAAATGTCCTTTAGATTCTGTTGTAGGTACATTTACTTCGGCTGTTGGATAAATTGGACCGTATAATGGATGAATCATGTCGGGAAAAATAAAATCCCAATTAAGACGCTTTTGAATGTAAGTAGCTTGAAAAGCAATGTTAATATTTGAACGTCTGTCGAGTGTAAATGTATAGTTATATATACCGCTAATATTAGTACTTGTAATAGCACCATCTCCTTGAATATCTTGATAAACATAAGCACCTAAAGAACCTTCTAGTGATTTTACAAACTGATCATAAGAAGCAATATAAGTAACATAAGTAGAACCCAAGGCAGGCCATTGATTCCTATAGTTCAATGTTATTCTTGGGCATTTAATTGAACCTGTTAATGCAGGATTAAGATATATTGGACTTGCATAAAATTGAGAAAATTGAGGGTCTTGTGCATTTGTGTTTTCTATTAAAAACATTAACAGAATTAACCAAACAAATATTTTCCTTTTATTCATTGTAAAGGTTTGTTTCTTCAAATTGCAATTATACAAATAATTTTTTAAAATACATTAACTTTATCTTAAATTTTATTTTTTTTTATAATACAATATTAGTTATTTTTTTTCGTTTTGCTAACTTGCACAAACTTTTTTTTGAAAATAATGAAAAAACATTGTCTAATATTTTTTATTTTATCACTATTAATTTGTTCGCATGTTGCATATAATCAGACGCTTACATATAATATTACTTGGAAACAAAATATTACTGAAATTTTTTCAGATAATAAAATTGTACTAATGACTTTTGAAGAAAATAATTATTATAAAGAAAATTCTCAAATTCCAACATTTGTTGCTTATATAAAAATTGATAATGACAGAAAAGAAGCAGTTTTAACTGATTTTAGTTTAGAAATTGTGCCTGATGAGATAATAAAGGATATTGACACTAAAAATATTGGCGAAAATTTTGAATTTTTAAGCAAAATTATATACGAAAGGAAGCAACCATATTTATACATGGAACTTTTTCCTATTAGGTATAATAAATTTATTAATAAATATGAGCGAATATTAAAATTTTCTGTAAAAATTATTGATTTGCCTGAGAATAATATATCTAAATATCATTCATTAAAAAATTATTCATCGTTTTCTTCAAACTCTGTTTTAAGTGTTGGAAAATGGAAAAAGATTAAAATTAGTCAAACAGGAATATATAAGCTAACTTTTAATCAAATAAAATATTTAGGTTTTTCAAATCCATCTAATATAAAAGTGTATGGTAATGGTGGGGCTTTTTTGGGTTATTATAACAACAAACCTCGTATTGACGATTTGATTGAAATACCTATATTCGTTAATAAAGGGAATGACGGGATTTTTAACGAAGGTGATTATATATTGTTTTTTGCAAAAGCACCTGTTTACTGGAATTACGATGTTATATATCAGGCGTTTACTCATTTTTTACATCCATATACAAATGAATCTTATTATTTTTTGACCGATTATGGGGCACCACCAAAATTAATTTCATCTGTTAGTAATGATTCTTTAATTGCTACACATATTGTTAGTACTTTTGATGATTATGCTTACCACGAACAAGATCTTCATAATTTTTTAAAATCGGGTCGCTTGTGGGTAGGTGAATCATTTAACTACTCACTAACTCAAACATTTTCTTTTAATTTTCAAAATCTTGTTCCCAATAGTTCTCTTTATATTCAATGTGGAGTTTATTCGCAGTCTAATAGTTCAAGTTCGTTTAGTTTTAGCGTTAATG
>JBBIKO010000198.1:0-1112 GCA_037445415.1 Bacteroidota bacterium | reverse complement strand
AGTTCTAATCAAATAAATATTTATATTACATATAATAAGCCTGCTTCTGGAGGTTCAGGTTGGCTCGATTATATAGTTTTAAATATTAAAAGATACTTGACTTTTTATAGTGGTCAAATGATGTTTAGAGATGCTGCATCGGTAGGAATAAATAATGTTGCAGAATTTCAGATTAGTACATCTAAATCTAATTCAATGGTTTGGGACATAACTACTGCTACTTTGCCGTTTCTTGTTGAAACTAAATATCAGAATAATATATTAAGTTTTAAAGCACCTTCAAATGAAATTAGAGAATATATAATTTTTGATGGTACAAATTTTTTATCTCCCGTTGTTTTAGGGGATGTTTCTAATCAGAATTTGCATGCATTATCGGAAATAGATTTAGTTATAGTAAGTCATAAAAATTTTCTTTCAGCAGCTAATGAATTAGCCGATATCCATAGAAATTATGATAAATTAAGTGTTGTAGTTGTAACTCCTGAGCAAATTTATAATGAGTTTTCGAGTGGTATGCCAGATATATCTGCTATTAAATTATTTATGAAAATGTTATACGACAGAGCTGGTAATGATTCACTTAAAATGCCAAAATATTTACTACTTTTTGGTGATGGTTCATATAACAACAAGGGTAATTTTTCAGAAAATACTAATTTTATTCTTTCTTATCAATCTGCTAATTCCTTAGCGGAAGTTAGTTCTTTAACTACCGACGATTATTTCGGTTTATTAGATGATAATGAATACGAATACATAGGAACACTTGATATTGGTATTGGAAGAATTCCTGTAAAAACATTAACTGAAGCACAAAATGTAATAAATAAAATTCGAAATTATTATAATTCTTTTTCTTTAGGAGAATGGCGAAATTGGATTGCATTTCTGGCAGATGATGAAGATGTAAACGAACATATTGCACAAAGTAATAGTTTAGCTCAATATTTAGAAAATAATTTTAAACAATACGTAATAGATAAAATATATTTAGATGCATTTCAGCAAAAAACTACACCAACAGGTGATCGATATCCTGATGCAAAAGAAGCTGTAAATCAAAGAATGAAAAAGGGGAGTTTGGTTTTTAACTATACTGGTCATGGAAA
>JBBIKO010000197.1:2682-4428 GCA_037445415.1 Bacteroidota bacterium | reverse complement strand
CCCTCTTAATTATGATAAATACATAGTATTAAAGCCTTATCTATTATGGAATGCAAGTGTACAATACCAACGCAGGGCTTTAACTTATATTTTTGGCATAGAGAATATATCCAATACCTCATATCAAAGCATTTTGTGGCGACCTATGCCTCTTCGGTATTACAGATTTAGCATAACATATCAATTACAATTCTATGAAAAATAAATATTTATTATTATTATTTACAATTATTTTCACATCATGTTATAAAGAGCCTGAAAAATATGACTTAGAGCAAATAGACAAAGGTTTTTTTATTGTTAATGAAGGAAATTTCACATGGGGAAATAGTTCTTTAAGCTTTTTCAGCGAAACAAAAAGTACAATAGAAAACAATTTGTTTTATAAAGCAAATCAAGTTCCCCTTGGAGATGTTGCTTTTGATATGAAAATTATCAATAACAAAGGTTTTATAAGCATAAATAATTCAGGAATTATATATGTTGTCAATCCTATTGATTGTAAGCATATAAAAACAATAGATGGTTTTGTTTCGCCACGATACATATTACCAATAAATGATAGCATTGCGTACGTCAGCGATTTATATAGTAATTATATAACTTTAATTAACACAACAAAGCTTATAAAAATTGGAGCTATTTACATTGGAAGTTCAACAGAAGCAATGGTAAAAGTTGATAACAAATTATTTATTACGAGTTGGTCTTTCAAAAATATGGTTTATGTAGTAAATACTAATACACATCAATTAATAGATTCTATTTACGTAGGGAAACAGCCTCAATCAATTGTTTCAGACAAAAATAACAATGTTTGGGTTTTATGCGATGGTGGTTATCAGGGAAATCCCATCGGACACGAAGAGCCGTCTTTGTGGAAAATAAATCCTTCGTCGCAACAAATAGAAAAGAAAATCACCTTTTTTACTAAAAATTATTCTGCACGTTCATTATCAATCAATTTTAATAAAGATTCTTTGGCTTTTATTTATAATCACATATACCGAATGTCTATTTACGACACAGTTTTTCCTTCGAATTATTGGATTGCTTCGAATAACAGAAATTTTTATTCACTATGGCATCATCCAAACAAACAATGGTTAGTAATATCAGATGCTAAAAATTATGTAACAAAAGGTAACGTATTTATATATTCTTTAAATAAACAAATGTTAAATAAACTTGAAGCAGGTATTATTCCTTCAGCATTTTGCTATAAAGAGTAAAAAATTTTTCTTAAAATTCACTATAAAAAGCTTATTTGTTCTGATTATTTTTAGCTTCAATACTCAACGTAGCATGCGGTACAGCACGCAATCGTTCTTTGGGTATAAGTTTACCTGTTTCTCGACAAATGCCGTAAGTTTTATTTTCTATTCGAACCAGAGCAGCTTCTAAATGTTGAATAAACTTAAGCTGTCTTTGAGCTAAACGTCCAACCTCTTCTTTCGACAATACTGAAGCCCCCTCTTCCAAAGCTTTAAAAGTTGGTGAAGTATCGGTTGTATCGTTACCATCTGAATTATTTAAAGCTATTTTCAGTATATCATAATCTTTTTTTGCTTTTTCAAGTTTTTCAAGAATTATTTGTTTGAATTCTTGAAGTTCTTCATCCGAATATCTTGTTTTTTCTGCCATATATGTATTGTTTTAAAAATTAGACTTTAGTTATTTGAACTTGTATTTCTAAATTGTTATCAATTTCTACGAAAAAAGAAGTATTTTGTTCCAACTTATCAT
>JBBIKO010000197.1:0-2640 GCA_037445415.1 Bacteroidota bacterium | reverse complement strand
ACGGTTTTTTCAATTAAATAGTGCTTTTGAAGTAAAATATTTATTTTATCGGTTACTTCTAATCCAGTTTCTTTACGTATATTTTGAATTTTATTTACAAGTTCGCGAGCAACGCCTTCAAACTTTAAATCTTCGGTAATAGTTACATCAAGTGCAACTGTAATATTCCCCTTAGAAACTACTTGCCAACCAGGCATATCCTGTGTTTGAAATTCAAGTTCATCAATGTTTATAACAAACTTTTCACCTTCATTTTCAAAAATATATTGCTGTTTATTTTCAATTTCATGAATTTCGGATTGGCTTAATTGAGATAATTTAGTTGTTAATGCTTTAATGTGTTTGCCTAAGCGAGATCCTAAAACCTTAAAATTAGGTTTTACTTTTTTTACTATTACTTCCGAATTTACATCAACAAATTCAATTTCTTTGACATTAACTTCTGCTAAAATAATATCTTGTACAGAATTAACTTTTTTTACAAACTCGTTGCTTATTGATGGAATAAGAACCTTTCTCAGTGGTTGTCTAACTTTAATATTTACTTTTCGCCGTAGTGAAAGAATTAGCGAAGTAATTTTCTGAGCCAGTTGCATCCTATCTTCTAAGTCAGCATTTATGTACAATTCGTTATAAACAGGGAAAAAAGCATGATGAACAGATTCGTAGCCTTCATTTTTAACATTCAAATTTAAATATAATTGTTCTGCATAAAATGGCGCAATGGGAGCCATTAGTTTCGAAATATTTAATAAGCATGAGTAAAGTGTTTGGTAAGCGGCAATTTTATCTTTATCCATTACTCCACCCCAAAAGCGTTTTCTATTCAAACGTACGTACCAGTTGCTTAAATGATCTATAATAAAATCCTGAATCAATCGCCCAGCTTGTGTGGGTTCGTATTGTTCATAATTTTGTTTTACACTTTTAATTAAAGAATGAAGTTCAGAGATTATCCATTTATCCATCTCTGGTCTATCCTCTACGGGTATAATTTGTTCTTCTGTTGTTAATCCATCAATATTAGCATATAATGCAAAAAAAGAATATGTATTATAGAGAGTACCGAAAAACTTACGTTTAACCTCATCCACTCCTTCAATATCAAATTTTAAATTGTCCCATGGCTGAGAGTTAGTTATCATATACCAGCGAAGTACATCTGCACCATAATTTTCGATTACTTCAAATGGATCAACTGCATTACCAAGGCGTTTCGACATCTTGTTTCCATTTTTGTCGAGAACCAAACCGTTTGATATAATATTTTTAAAAGCAACTGAATCGAAGAGCATAACCGATAATGCGTGTAGAGTAAAGAACCACCCACGTGTTTGATCAACTCCTTCGGCTATAAAATCGGCTGGAAATAGTTTATAAAAATTCTCTTTATTTTCAAATGGATAATGTATTTGAGCATAAGGCATAGCTCCCGAGTCAAACCAAACATCAATCAAGTCAGGTTCTTTTCTCATTGGACAACCATCTGACGATACAAGTATAATTTCATCTACAAATGGTTTGTGCAAATCGAAGGTTTCATAATTTTCTTTAGAAAAGTCATATTTCTTAAAGTTTTTTAAAGAATTTTCTTTCATAAATCCATTAGATACAGACTTTTCTATTTCATCTTTAAGTTCTGATACTGAACCAATACACTTAACCTCACTATAATCGTTTGTTGCCCATATTGGTAAAGGTGTACCCCAAAAACGCGAACGCGACAAATTCCAATCAACAAGGTTTTCTAACCATTGAGCAAAACGTCCGCTTCCTGTATTTGGTGGTTGCCAGTTTATAGTTGCATTTAATTCTTTCATTCGCTCTTTAAATGCTGTAGTTTTAATAAACCACGAATCTAACGGGTAATAAATAATTGGTTTGTCTGTTCGCCAACAATGCGGATAGCTGTGTTCGTATTTTTCTATTTTAAAAGCCCTGTTCGATTTTTTGAGCATTAAAGCTATTTCAACATCTACCGAATCTTGCTTTTGTTTTTCAGGATTATCTTCATATTCTTGCTTAACGTATCTACCAGCTAAATGGCCACATCCTTCTATAAATTTTCCTTGTTTATCAACAAGTGTAAGAGAAGCCAGACCATATATTTTAGACATACGAAAATCATCTGCACCAAAGCTTGGTGCAATATGAACTATACCTGTTCCTTCTTCTGTTGTTACAAAATCGCCTAAAATAATTTTAAAAGCATCGCCATTTGTAGGTTTATGCCATTGAATAAGTTGTTCGTAGCAAAAACCATTTAATTTTTTTCCATTAAATGTTTGTATTATTTTATATTGTATAATTTTAGATTGTTCTGTGAAATTATCAAAACTTAAATCTTTTCCTTGTTCGTTGAAATATGCCTCTACTCTATCTGATGCTAATATTACAGTTATTTTTTCTTTTGTATATGGGTTAATTGTTAGTATTTCAGAATATTCTAAATTTCCCCCAACAGCTAATGCAGTATTAGATGGTAATGTCCAAGGAGTAGTTGTCCAAGCTAAAATAAAAACATCTGTATCTGAAAACAAAAATTCTGAATTATGATCTCGTATAACTTTAAACTGTGCAATTAATGATAAATCTTTCACATTTCTATAACAGCCAGGCTGATTAAGTTCGTGTGTACTT
>JBBIKO010000196.1:2253-4432 GCA_037445415.1 Bacteroidota bacterium | reverse complement strand
TATAATCGAAAACAATACATCTCCAAACTCATTTTCAAGCTCTTCAATATTTGGGTTGTTTTCTGCTATATTTTGAAGTTCGTTTACTTCTTCTTTTATTTTATCCCAAACTTGCGAACGCACATCCCAATCAAAACCTACTCCTCTTACTTTTTCCTGAATTCTAAATGCTTTTATTATAGCTGGAAGTCCTTTGGGTACACCTATTAAAACTCTTTTTTCTCCGTTTTTCAATTTTATTTCTTCCCAGTTACGTTTAACATCTTCATCATCATTTACTTCTAATTTTCCAAAAACATGAGGGTGTCGCTCTATCAGTTTTTCGTTTATAGCTATAAGTACATCGCTAATGTCGAATTTGTTTTGTTCCTGAGCAATTTTAGCATAAAATACTACATGAAGCAAGATATCACCAAGTTCTTTTTTAATATCTTCGAAATTATTATTATCTATAGCTTCTACAAGTTCATATATTTCTTCGATAGTTAGTTTTCTTAAAGTGCGGTTTGTTTGTTTTTTATCCCATGGACACTTTTCTCTTAAAGTATCCATAATTTCTAATAGTCTAACAAATTCATTTGTCGCTTTCGTCTTCATGTAAAGGATTATTAAAAACATTTTCTATTGTCCATGCTTGAGGTTCTTCAACGCATAAATCACGTAAAGTATGAACAACCTCTTTAAACAAATCGGACTTTTTATATTCTTTCAGATATTTAACATTTTCCCAAATAGTATAAGAATAATAAACATTAGAATTTTTATTTTTAAAATAATCAAAATGCAAACATCCTTGCAAACGAAGCTTTTCATCGTATAAATTTTTCATAAACAAGCAAAAAGCATCTTGTTTATGTTGTTCAACCTTCATTTTTACAACTCTAAGTATCATATATTTCTACTGTTATATTTGACATAAATTTTAAACTATAATATTCACTTATAGAGCTATTTTTAATTCCTATTTCGAGCAAATCAGCGTTATTAAAAATAGCAAATACTTCCATGTTTTCAACATCGTCGTATGAATCAGAAATTTTTTCAATTTTAATATATTTTGTTCCAGGATAAATAACAAATCTTCTGTTATTTAAAACCTTCTCAAAACTTGATTTCAATATATTTGTTATAATATTTCCATAAACATCTACATAAATAACAGAAGCTATAATTTGATTTTTTTGAAATTCTGGTATAAGTGCGGTAAACCTTTCAACTTTATCAACCTTAGGAGCATAGTCGTTTAAATGTCCATTATCTAATAGGTGAATTAAAGCTGGAACAAATACATCTATCTCTGGAAATGTTGTCTTTTTGTAAGGAAGAATTCTAACTTCAACTTCATTCAAGAAATCGTTAAATAATCCTAAAAAGCCATTATTAGAAGAAAAAATATGCCTGTTTAATATTTTTGTGTACAAGTAACCGGCATTTTTTTGAACAACTGAATTTACTCCAAGAATAAAAATAGTTTCTGGTGGATATTGATACACAGAAGCTCGTAAAACAAAGGCTGCTTCAAATATGTTGTCTCTTTGTATAGTATCTATAAGTGTTATCTGAATATCTGGTATATTAGACAATATTATCCCATTAAACATACTATGGTATAAGCTATCTCCTCGCCAATCATTTATAACCACTAAGTGTTGCATTGTTAATAATTTATTGATAACATTATGTTAGTCTCACAAAAATTTAATTTTCTTTGTCTCAAAATTAAAGAATATCTTTAATGATTAAAAAAGAATTTAACATTTCTACAAATAAACCAATTACATTTTTTGGAGTTAGACATAAAAATATTAAAATTATTCAAAGTTTTTTACCTCATATTAAAATAATTGCACGAGGGAACACAATTAAAATATTTTCTCAATCGGAAGATAAAATCAAACAAGCAGAAGAAAAAATTTTAGAACTTTTGAAATTTTATAATCAAAAAAATGAATTGACAGAAAATATAATTCAATATGTTTTTAGTGATTTACAATATGAAAAAGATATGTTAAAAGAAATTATTATTGTACATAACGAAAATGGCAAAGCAATAAAAGCTTTTACTCCAAATCAAATTAAATTAGTAGAATTATCAGCTTTAAATGATTTAATACTTGTAACTGGTCCAGCAGGTAGCGGAAAAACATATACTGCAATAGCATTAGCTGTAAAAGCACTT
>JBBIKO010000196.1:0-2239 GCA_037445415.1 Bacteroidota bacterium | reverse complement strand
CCTGCTGTCGAAGCTGGAGAAAACTTAGGTTATTTGCCTGGAAACTTAAAAGACAAACTCGATCCATATCTTCAACCATTGTACGATGCTTTGTTAGATATGATTCCCAGAAAAAAATTAGAAGAATACATTGAAGAAAAAACAATAGAAATTGCGCCATTGGCATACATGAGAGGTCGTACTTTAGATCATGCATTTGTTATATTAGACGAAGCACAAAATGCTACATCGCTTCAATTAAAAATGTTTCTTACACGAATGGGTAAAAATGCTAAATTTATTATAACAGGAGATATTACTCAAATAGACCTTAATAACAAAAATCAATCGGGGCTAATTGTGGCTCTTGAAATATTAAAAAACATTGAAAATATCGGAATAATAGAATTTAATGAATTAGACATAGTTCGTCATAAATTAGTTAAAGATATTGTTAAAGCATACGAAAATTGGCAAAATAAATCGAAAAAATGAAAACAATTACTGAAACAAATTTTAAATTTAATAATCTGAAAAAATTTTATAAGGGTAAAGTACGTGATGTATATCAGTTATACAACAACCTACTGATAATTATAGTTACCGATAGAATATCGGCATTTGACGTAATACTTCCCAAAGCTATACCATTCAAAGGACAAGTACTTAACAAAATAGCAAACTTTTTTTTAGATACAACACATAATATTGTGCCTAACTGGAAAATATCGTCGCCCGATCCTAATGTTACTATTGGACACTACTGCATACCCATTCCAATAGAAATGATTGTTAGAGGTTATTTAACAGGTTCGAGCTGGCGTGAATATAAAAATGGAGCACGAAATATTTGTGGTGTCAAAATTCCCGATGGTATGCTTGAACATCAAGCATTCGAAAATCCTATAATAACACCAACAACAAAAGCAAAAGAAGGGCACGATGAAAACATATCAAAAGATGAAATTATAAAACAAGGAATTGTTTCAAAAGAACAATACGAACTAATGGAATATTATTCACTCGAACTTTTTAAAGCTGGTTCCGACTATGCAAAAAAGAAAAACTTAATTTTAGTTGATACAAAGTACGAATTTGGATTAAAAGATGGTAAAATATATTTAATAGATGAAGTTCATACTCCAGATTCTTCAAGATACTTTTATGCCAACGACTATGAAGATCGCTTTAATAAAGGCTTGTCTCCACGTCAATTGTCAAAAGAATTTGTACGAGAATGGCTAATGGAAAACAATTTTATGGGAAAAGCTGGACAAAATATACCAGATATGAGTAATGATATTGTGGAACAAATATCTAATCGTTATATAGAATTATATGAAACAATTATCGGTGATAATTTTGAAAGAAATATAACAGAAAATATAAACAACAGGATATTCGAAAATGTTAGTTTATTTATAAAAAATTATTGCAATTAGTTTTTATTATATATTTTTGTAGTAATTATTAACTAATAAAATCTTAACTATGAAAAAAATCTATTTTTTATCATTACTATTAATGGTAGCATACCTGAATTTATCAGCTCAGGTTTTATATTCAGAAAATTTTGATGGCTATACTAACAATGCAAAAGTTGCTCAAACTTTAGGGAGTACTTGGTGGACAACTTGGTCGAATGCTCCAGGTGGTGCAGAAGATGGTGTTTTTTCTAATGCTCAATCATTTAGTCAACCATTATCTATTTATGTTTCAGGTTCTAACGATTTAGTTTTTAAAACACAAGGTAAAACAACAGGACGATACAAACTTTCGTGGAAAATGTTTGTACCAACAGGAAGGATTGGATATTTTAACCTACTTCAGAGCTTTGCAGGAAATAATAGTATTTGGGGTTTTCAGGCATACATATACAATGATTCGATTTACGTAGATGCAGGTGCTGCAACAGTTGCAGGGAAGCAATTTGCAAGAGGTGTATGGCATGATATTATTTTAATTGTTGACCTTGATGACGATTTTGCTACGTTTTTACTTGACGGACAGGAAGTTATTAGCTACAAGTGGAGTATTGGAGCTTTTGGAAATAATAACCTAGTTATGTTAGATGCTATAAACTTTTATGCTTGGAACGGATCTACTCCTCCCACTCCAATTACTGGGGGCAGTACAAAAGGATATTACGTAGATAATCTTGTTTACGAACAAGTAAATGCACCAGCAAATCCAACTAACCTTACTGCCGTTGTAAATGGTGCAAATGTTGATATCAACTGGACAGCTCCCAATCCTCAAC
>JBBIKO010000195.1:0-4451 GCA_037445415.1 Bacteroidota bacterium | reverse complement strand
TTAAAGCAACAAAGCGTTTCATATCAGCAATTACTTCCTGATTTGTCAGTTGTTCGCCTATTTCTAAAAATTTTATTTGTATTCCCTCTAATTTTTCTAATATTATTTTTTCCGACATATCTTTTAATTTTTTTTATAATAAAAGTTTCCTTTACTTGTTTTTATTGTTAGTTCGTTTTTATTACTTTCTTCTACATAGCCAATTATATCAGCTTCTATATTGAACAATTTTGCAATTTCAATTAATTTATGAGCTGTTTTTTCGTCTGTATAAATTTCTAAACGATGTCCCATGTTAAATACACTATACATTTCGTGCCAGCTGCAATTTGAAACAGACTGAATAACCTTAAAAATTGCTGGCAATGGTAACATATTGTTTTTTATTATGTGCACATTTTTAGTAAAATGCAAAACTTTTGTTTGTCCGCCTCCCGTACAATGAATTATTCCGTTTATTTTTTTCTTAAACTGTGGTAAAATTTCTTTCATCAAAGGTGCGTATGTTCTAGTTGGCGATAATAATAATTTTCCTATGCTTATTTTTGTTTCGCTTTCTATGTCATCTAACAGATACTTCCCCGAGTAAACATACTCTTTTTCTAAATTATTATCGTAAGTTTCAGGATATTTTTCGGCATATCTATTGTGCAAAACTTCGTGTCTTGCAAAAGTTAATCCGTTACTACCAATACCACTATTATATTCACTTTCATAAGATGCTTTACCATACGATGCAAATCCTACAATAACATTTGTTGGTTTTATATTTATTTGTAAAATATTATTTGTTACTAAAGATGAGTAAACTGTCGAATCTACAATAATTGTTTTTACAATATCTCCAACATCGGCTGTTTCTCCTCCTGCTAATGTTGAATTTATTCCAATTGAGCTTAGCCATTTTGCTTGTTCGTTAAATTCTTCAATAATTGTAGCAATTACTTCACCTGGTATAAGAATTTTATTTCTTCCAATTGTTGACGAAATTATGAAAGGGCCTAGTGCACCTACACATATCATGTCGTCAATATTCATAAATAATGCATCTTTAGCTATACCTTTCCATACGTTTATGTCGCGTATTTCTTTCCAATATAAGTAGGCCAAAGATGATTTTGTTCCTGCTCCATCTGCATGTAAAATAAGAGCACTACTTGTATTTTTACCAAATATATTTGGCAATACTTTACAAAAAACATTATTAAAGATTCCTTTGTCAATATTTTTTATTGCTTTATGAACGTCTTCTTTTTGCGAACTTACTCCCCTTTTTTCGTATTTATTCTGATTCATAAATATATAAAAAAAAAGCATCCCAGTATAAAAAACCGGAATGCAAGTTTTATTTTTTAAAAGCTATTCGTTTTCTTCTTCAGTATTTTGATTTTCTGGGGTTGGAAAGTTTTGTGGTAAATTTGTATTTTGCTTTTTAGATACAAAATCTTCACGAATAACTCTAAATTCAGTACGACGATTATACTGATGACAAACTTCTTGTTCTTCTACTGTTGATAAAGTTTTTATAAATTTTTCTGTTAATACTTGTCCTTCTCTAAGAAATCCAGGAAACCGCTCTGCCATTTTTTTATCAACCACTTTAGGTTTTGTTTCACCATAACCTTTTGCTACTAGTCGTTCTGGTTCAATACCTTTTTCTATTAAATAATTAACAACAGATTGAGCTCGTTTTTGAGATAATTCTAAATTAAACTTATCATCTGCTCTAAAGTCTGTATGCGAACCTAACTCAATTACAATATTCGCATTATTATTTAAAGTTTCTACTAATTTATCAAGCGATACCATAGATTCGGGGCGTAAATCCCATTTACCTAAATCGTACTCAATATTAGGCAATTCAATAGGCTCACGAACATTTTCTAAACAAATATCCACATTAAAATCTTTACTTTCTTCTAAACCCCTTGTTGATTCTCCTGCATTACCATTAAGATATTTGTCTTTGTATGCAATAATTTGATAATCTGTGTTTGGATTCAAAGAAAATTTATAGGAACCATCGGCTTCGCTAACTGCTTCTACAGTAGTTCCATCACTACCTTTAAGTACTAATTTAGCGACTGGTATAGGTTCATCTGTTTTACAATCTTTTATAAAGCCTTTTAAAGTAAATTGAAGTGGGGGCAGGTAAAACATATAAATATCGTCTCCACCTTTTCCACCTTTTCTGTTTGATGAAAAATACCCTCTTTCAGTTTCTCCTTCGAATATTATTCCGAAATCATCAGCATTAGAGTTTATGGGGAATTTCATATTTACCACCTTATATTTTCCTGTTTTGGGATCTGGTGTTGCTTCAAATATATCAAACCCTCCCATTCCTACATGATAATCGCTTGAAAAGTATAATTTACCATTATTACGAATATACGGAAAAACTTCGCCTCCAAGGGTGTTTATTTCTGGTCCTAAGTTAATTGGTTCGGGATTCCATGAAGCACTTTTTTTATCTCTTTTTATCATCCATATATCTCTTCCTCCGTAGCCTCCGGGTAGGTTTGCTGAAAAATATAATTTAGTTTCATCATCAGAAATAGAAGGATGTCCTATAGAAGTACTATCTACTGCACCTTTTATAATAATTTCCTGTGCAACATCCCAGTTTACACCTTTTCGTTCCGACATGTATATTTTACAACCGATAATGAACTTCTTATCTACTCTACATCTAGTAAAATATAATGTGTTTCCTTTTAAATTTAAAGATGAAGCTCCTTCATCGTCAGGTGTATTTATTGCTCCTTCTACTGGCTTTGACTCGCTCCATTTTCCTTTTCTGTCAACAGAAGTTTCCCACCTGTTCGTGCATGAATTTTATCACCAGAAGATCCTGCTCTGTTCGATGTGAAGTATAAAACTTTATAATCTTTTTTTGCAAAAACCGGACTAAAATCCTGATCTTTTGAATTAAATAATGCCATATTTTCTACAGCATAGCGAGTAGGTTTGCTTTTCCATTTCGCAGCCAATTGAGACGACTTTACACCTAACTCGGCTCTTTTATCACCAGGAACAAGTTTACCATAATTTTGATACTCAACTATTGCTTCTTCGAACGAACCATTCATTTTCAAAGCATCAGCATAATACAAAACTGCTAATGGGTCTGGGTATTTTACTTTAATAGCTTTCTTAAACCATAATTCCGCTTCTTTTGATTCATGAAGAGCCCTATAACAAAGTCCTATTTTGAATACCAACTCAGCTTTTTTTACAGGGTCATTATATTTAGAATAAGCTACTTTATAATAATCAATTGCTGTTCTATATTCTTCATATTTAAAAGCGTCTTCGCCCTTTTGATAATCTTTTGCCTGAGGAAAAATATATCCTACATTTAAAAGTATCAAAATTAAAAACACAAGTCTTTTCATATTGTTATAAATTATAAAAAGTTGGGCATAAAATTAAGTATTTTTTTTCTATTTAAAAGCATAAAATAAAAAAAGGCTGTTAAATTATTAACAGCCTAATGTTTATATTTTAGTCAAAATTATTTTTTGGTTATGTAATAATCTTTATATATATCGTTTCCGCTTTTCTCTTCAACCCATAATTCATTACTTTTTAAACGTAAAACTTTCGATGTATCTTGTGAAGTTATACCGCTAAAATTAATTTTTGTAATAATATTTTCCTTTTTATCATCAAATTCCCATGTCCCTTCAACAGAAATACTTTGGCTACCACTTACATAAGTAATTTTAAGTTTATTATCTTTTAAAAATTCAATATAATCATCTTTATCATCGGCAGTAAGAGTAACTTCTGTGCCATTGTGAAACGTTTTATCTAATTGCCAAACATTAACTAATCTTGATTTTTTACTTGCAAGACTAAATGCAGGACCATCTTCATATTTGCCGCAAGATGAAAATGCAAAAATTGCAATAACTGAAATAACTAATAACTTTTTCATACTAAAATATTTTTAAAGTTTACCTCGCAAAGATAATAAAATTTCTAATTCGTAACATAAATGCTAAAAAATTTTTTTATATTGTAAATGATTATATTACAATCATTTTCATAAATCCTAAATAAAACAAATCATAATTTTATTTGTAGTAAATTTTATCATAATTTCTTTACAAGGTGCTATCTTAAACTAATAAAATAGAAAAATTGCTATTAGTAAGTTAATAAAAAAGCTGCTTAGTGCAGCTTTAATTTTTCATCCGTTGTACAGAGACTCGAATACTTTTTATATAACACACATTTAGCAAGGTATTCATTATGCATTTTTAATTATGTTTCAACATTTTGTAGTATTTTGTGGTATTTTTAGACAGTAAAGAAAAAAGATAAATATATAAAATGCTGATTTTGAATAGTTTTTTTCTATTCTTTAACCAACTTTGGACAGCTATCCGTTGTCCGACTAGGATTCGAACCTAGACAGGCAGAACCAAAATCTGCAGTGCTAC